>DATBAY010000136.1:0-18622 GCA_036271295.1 Lacipirellulaceae bacterium
TGTAGCCCATCGTCGGCGACGTCGACGCTTGAATTCACAATGTTGTGCCAATTGTTCTGCGTGCCATTGCTCGAAAGATTGCCGACCATCGAGTAAAATAGCGGGAAATCGAGCACGTCCCGATTCCCGTGCACCGTCGTATCGCTCGCACTGATTGCCAGCCGGTTCGGCAGGTCGCGTCGGTAGTACTGCATCACCGTCGACGCACTGCCGTCCGCCACCTCCGAAAACATGAAGATCGGTTGAATCGATCCATCCAGATTCGTGCGCGTGCTTGTGCGAAAAGTCGCTTCATCGAAGTAATTCAGCACCCACGAAGGGAAGTGCCGCGCCGCATCGAGCCGAAATCCGTCCACGCCGACAGACTGAATCATCCACTCCATGTTCCGCATCAATAGGCCGGTCGCATTTTCGCTGACCGCATCGCCCGCCAGCGGATTGTTTGCGTTGAAGTTGTATCGCGTGAATGTCGTCCCCAGCGCTGGATCGGTATATTGCGTTCCACCCAAGGCTTGGTCCGGGTAGAAGCGTGCATTGTTCGGATCCGGCTTGTTATAAACCGTGCCAGCCGGAATGTTGTTCGGGTCGCCTACGGTCGTCGGCTGCCGAATGAACTGATTGTTCGACTCTTGCGCGATGTCGATCAACCCGAACAAACTGCCGTTCACTGGATCTTGCTGGTACGTCACCGAGGGATCATGGAAATCACCAAACGGTGCGTTCGGCTGCGCCGTCATCACGAACCCCGGGTAGCCGCCCGCCGCGACGAACGTCGAATTGCTCTGCGTATTAAATCCGTTGTGGTTTGCCACGAAGTCGGAATACATCAGCAGCCCGGCCTGATGTCCGACGGAAACGAGAGACTTAAACCCGTTCTCGGTGCCGTAGAGTGTCTCATTTCGCGGCGAGCCCAAATCGAATCGATCGAACACGTCGTATCCCACCGATAGATTTCCAGAGTCTGCCCGCTCCGGCGGCGGCAGCCACATTTGCCCGTAACCGGTTTGGAAGATATCGGGCATACGATTCTGGAGCGTGCTCCAACTCGCTTCGAACATTTCCAACATGGCCGGTTGGGAAGTGTCGACGGCCCAAGCGTGCGGTACATTGGCGAGCAGCGCCACAACCGCCAGCGGTCGCGAAAGGCGTAACCACCCATCGCGCACGCTACTCCGACCGCGCTCTTTCCCAAAAAACCACATGCCGCTTCTCGCTCAACCCAACGTTGCCAATTCAATGCTGCCCAAAGCTAAATCTTCCGGACCGGCGGCGGTTTCCATCCTGCCGGCGGTTTTGAGTTCAATTCCAAATCAATCGTGTTCGAACCACGCTTCACCGTGAATTTCAAACCCGATGTGTCCTTATTGCCGTACCAGCGCGGAGTAAGCGCCTTTCCCGCTGGCGGTGGTCCTCCATCCGCCGTTTTAGTCGTTTGGGATGGTGCGGTGGCTGTCACTGCAACTTGGTAATCGCCCGATGGCAGCCCCACTTCTCTTCCCGTTGAAATAACATAGCTGCCAGACTCATCGACTCTTCCATATCCCGATGGTCCACTCGAGATCGGCAGAAATGCCACCGCTCCGGCCGGGATTATCGCCCCATCGAGCGTCACCTTGCCCGCTACTTTCGAATCGTACGGTCCGCCGCAACCAGCCGTGCACAATGCAGCTGCGCACAGCAAAGCGAATCTACAAAATCTTGATGACAGATTTTTGTTAATTGCCGGTGACGCCACTGATTTCAATCGCCCCCGTGTTTCCAGTTACTCAACGCTTGCGTCTTCCGAACCGTTGCGTGTCGAAAGCCCGCGATAGACGGCGCCGTCGATGTTTTCATTCACAAAATGCACCGAGCCGTCTGCCATTGCGAAATGAGCCCCGCCGGGGTGCAGGCTCTTGAAGCCGCGCGCTTCGGCCCAGCCTGGAAATGCGTAGAAAACCTCTTTGGTTTCCGGCAACACGAAATGATTTAGCGGGATACCACAAGTCGCCCAGTCGCCGTCTGAAAAGAACGCTGCAGAGTGATAGTCCTGGGCGACGACGCTTTCTCCAATCATGAAGGTCTTACTCGTGCCGTCGATAACCTTCCGTAACGTGATGGGACGAACGCTCGAGTTCCGCCAAATCAAACCATTGCAATCGGCCGTGTTATGACAATCTGGCTTGGATCCGAAATTAGCGGAAATCGCAACCTCTGTGCCAAGACCGTCGGTTTGCTCCGAGTCGCCAAGCACCCCCTTGTAGCACGTGGTCGCCGTTTGTACCGAGCTACCGCTTCCCCAATAAAACTGGTCTCCCGACAGCTTGGCCGAAGGATCCGACGGGCAAGAAAGCCACGGGTATTGAATTGATACGTACGGTCTAATAGCAGGCAGTCCCATGCCAAAGCCTCTGGCAGTACCGCTGGGAAGGACGTCTGCTTGAAAAACTCCAGGAGGCGCAGGCGGAAGTTTGAGAGCTGCAGTTATTGCATCCGACGCTGCTTGCTCTTCCATAGATGGCAAAATATCCACCATCCAACCTTTGCCATTATGTCCGGGACCACCGTTCGACAGTGCCTGCCAGCCGCCTTGAGGACCGAACGTAGTGCCGTCGCGATTTTTATCTTCCCCATCCCACATGCAGATATCACCAGGAAGATGCTTGGTTGTGCTCTCGTAGTTAATGCAAGCCAGTCCGAGATTATGGATATTGTTCTGGCAACTCGCCCGCCGCGCTGCTTCGCGCGCCGCCTGAATTGCCGGCAATAAAAGCGCGACCAAAATCCCGATGATCGCGATCACCACCAGCAATTCCACCAGCGTGAACGCACCGCGCGCACGAAACGAAGAGGATCGCTTCATGAATCCAACCCTTTCCTCAGCCTAAGAATCCGCCCGCTCCACCTTCGAACTAGAAGCCAACCACGAAAAGCATGCCGCCCTATTCAGGCCGCTTCGAATCCTAATTAACCACACAGGACCCTGAGATCACAGAGAAACTTCTATTAAATACGTTTCTCTAACTATCTCTGTGAACTCAGTGTCCTCTGCGGTTATTTCTTCAAAACCGGTCGACCGCGCCGCACCAACTTGCGGCGCGGCCGACCAAACATTTTCATTTAGCCGCTCGCCGCGGCGAGCGGTGCATTCCACTTACTTCCGCCGCCGCGCGCCCACGAGTCCAGCCAATGCCAGCCCCACGAGCGACATCGTCGCTGGTTCCGGAACCACGGTCACCGTGAAATACTGCAACCCTGCAAAGCTGTTGAAGTTCACGCCACCGAGCGATCCGGTGAAACCACCCACGCCGTCACCCCCAAGGTTCCCTTGCCCTGCCGGCAGCGGTCCAAGAACCTGGTTCGACACGTAGTTGTGATCGCCGTTGTTGATGAACGCGGCGATCTTGATCACCGAACCAGGCCCCGGGTTGCCGAGGTCCGCCAGTGCGATCGAAAACTCCATGCCGGTCGTGACAGCCAACGCATCGGCTGCGTTTGCCGTGCTGCCGGTTACGCCGGCCGCGTTATTGTCGTTGATCGCAAACTCAAGGTTCTGCGTCAGAGCCGTACCCGAGGCGTTCGTGCCAATCTGGCCGGCCGGAATAAACCCGGCTGTCTGCAAATTGACGGCGTTGGCCGACGCGCCCGTCGAGCCGGGCACTTGGGCGGCGCCGCCGCCGCTGCGATTCACGAAGTCGACTTCATATCCGCTCGTGCCGCTGCTCCACCGCGAGAATAGGTGGTAGTCGGCCGTAAAGCCGGTATCGAAGGTCAGCCCGGCCGCGTTCTGGCTGATCCAATTCGAACCATTAAAGAAGTCGTACTGTGGCGTATTCGTTAGCACGTTTTCACCGCCCGCCGTCGAATCGATGAACATATCTAATTTGTTTAAATTCGGTTCGTGATTTCCGGTGAGCATGATGTACAACCGCCCGCCCGAAATCGTCGCATACGCCGCATCCAGCTCGCTGCCGCCGAGCGATCCCGGCGGATTCGCATCGCCGAAACCGGTCGCAGCCGTTTGAACGGCGATCGCAGGACCGTACGCACCGTCCAGCGTGCCATCCACCGTGATCGCCCGCACTGGAACAGCCAGCGCCGCAACCACTGCCAAACTAAGAAGACACCTCATGAGCATTCCCTCCGTCTGAAAAAAAATCACCGTCGCTTCGTTACAACCTAATACGATCGCCAAATCCTGTTACTGACTGATCAGCCGCGGGGCACTAGCCCCCGGTTTCCTAATTGCTCCCCTGCGACAGTGGCGTAAGCGCCACCTCTCCGAGCATCGGCTGCCCGAGGCTTCGACTCCACGGCTTCAAAGATCGCTCAAACTCTTCGGCGACGCGTGGGGCCAACCGATCCGGCCCTCGCCCTCGACGACCCGTTACCGCGCGAAAAGTCGTGCCGACACGAACTTCATCCACTTCATGGATTTTGGTCCCATGAAAGTTACCGAGACTGATGCGGTCGAACGCAAAATTGCCCACTAGCTCCGCATCCACTTTACACTCGGTTTCATCATTTAGCGACTTTGGATTACGGAAAACGGCAACCTGATCTCGGTTCCCCGCACCGTAGGCGATGCGCACCACGAAAAAGTTCGGCTCCGTATTTTCTTCTCCCAGGGCAGGGAAATTCCTGGGGCCGTAAACATTTACATTCGAGGTGACGCCATATCCCGTGCCGTCCACGCCATTTCCGATGCACAGCACACGGTTTCCGTTGCCATCACCCCGGTGCAGTTCGAAGCCGTAAAATACGTCGTCGAGCTTATCGACGCGTTGAATAAAGCTGAGATAAACTGTCGCACCATCCTGCCCGATGAGCCGAACGCCGTCCTGATTCTCCACCAATGCCGCGGCATCGAAGACGCCGCCAATCGATGTGCCGAGCGACCGTCGAATGCGGTTCTGCTGCGAGGTTTGCATTGCGTGAGTCCCCTGCGACACAAGGCCTTCCACTTCCAAGTTGCCTGGCCGCACGCCGTTCGAATCGGGGTTCGCTTTCGCGTCCGATTCCACCGTGAACCACGGCCCCGCCCAACCAAAGCCACCGTTCTGTTCATCCAGCGGACCGGCCGGATAGTTAAAGCCGTCGTAAGCGAGCAAGCCGTCGTGCGGTCCAGGCGTCGCCGTTAGCGACCGCACGAATTCATCGCCCCGCGCCGGAATGCGTGCGACCAAGGCCGCAGCCGGCTCGATACGCGCCGCTTCGGACGTGTTTAGGTCCAACGTACGCACCTCGTGGCCCGCTTTATCCAACAATTGAGCCTTCACTAGCCCGTTGAAAACATGGACTTCCGTCGCGCCCGCCGAATCGGCCATCACACCGAATTCGGTGCCCAAATCAACAACATTTAACCGTGGCGTTACCACTTCGAACCCCCGACCGCGCTCCGGCACCACCGCGGCCAGCCGGCCATCGTGCAGTTGCGCCCTGCTTGGCGAATCGACATCGAACGAAGCCGGACCTTCGAGCACCACGACCGCGCCGTCGTTAAACGTAATTTCCACCAGACCCGTCGAGAGGTTCAACCGCTGACCTGGATGTAAGCGAGATCCGTAGCCAACGTCACTTGCTTCGCCCCATGCGCAGTTGCGCGTGGCCGTCACGCGGGCGACGCTCTTCGCATCGCCCTCTACCGATTGGGCAACTGTCGACGAATGACCACCCCCGCCGGGAAGCGAACGGGTCAACCAACTGCTTACGGCCGCAACTCCTACCAGGGCTGCCGCGATCGCAAACCATTTCGCCCATGGGCGGCGCCCTTCGGAGCTAGCCGGCTTCCGCATCTCAACGTCACAATCACGCGAGGCAGCCAGCGCCGCATGTTGCGAGTACAACTCGCCATGCATGAAGGCGTAATTGTTGTAGAAGGCCCGTGCCGCCGGGTTGCTCGTCAACATCGAATCGAGTTCAGCCGCTTCGTCGGCGGTAATCGTGCCATTGCACATGGCGCCGACCAGCCGCATCAGATTGTGCTCGGCGTGGCTCAACATTAGTTAAGGCCCTCCACCGAAATCGCCCGTTCGATGCACTCGTAAAGCGCTTTGCGAATTCGGTTCAGCGCTTTGTAAACCGTATTCACCGGGCGGCCCAAATCCTCCGCAGCCGTTTTAAAATTCGTCCGCGCATCGGCATAACACGTGCGCACCAATTGGCGATCGGTGTTGGGCAACTTCTCCAAGCAACGCCCTAGCGCATCTCGGCGCGATTCCAACAAGTCTGCCCGCTCCACCGCGTCGTCTGCGAGCATGTCCACAGCCAGGTCGCTCAGCTGCGGCCCAACGCGCTTTTGCTGCCGGCGGAAACGATGCACTTGGTTGTGGGCGATAACGCTGACCCACTTCACAAAATCAGTGCCCAGTTGGAAAGTCTCGCATTCGCGCCACAGGACGACGCAAACTTCCTGAAAAACTTCTTCGGCGTACGCTGCGCTGCCCAACAGTGAAACGAGATATGCAAAAAGCCAGCGGTCATGCTTGGCGAATAGCCGCGCGAACGCGTCTCGCCGATCATCATCGCTCAGCGTCTGTTTGCCGACACGATCCAAAACCACGCTCCGCCGTTGCGGTCATTTGCGACCGGAAAATGTCCACTTTCCCATCTTGGTTAGGCGCACTGGGGGCGAAATTGGTACCAAAAAATCCTAGTATTCAAATTCCAACTGACAAAGGCTTGAAATCTCTGCCAGGTTTTCCGACGTAAGTCTTTGTCAAGAATGTGTTTGCGTCACACTCTCGGCAGCCCCCAGCCTTTCCGATATTGTCTGGTCAGGCGAGCATTGCCGTCTGCATGATGCGTGAACTGGCCGGCACTAGAGTCCCAAAGGAGCTGTTCCTTCGGGAACAAAATGGCGATGGTGCCGAGCAAGACGGCCTCTGCCAATGGCCCTGCGTAACTGAAGTTCGATTTCGTCGTGCCGTCTCCCAAACACGCGTGGGCCCAGGCAGTGTAGTGATTCAAATCTTCGAGCTTTGGCATCTTGTAATCGGCAAACTTATCTTCCGGGAAGAGCAGCGGATCGTCCCAATGGGGCAGCAACATCGAGCCTTCTTCGCCGACGAAAATCGAACCGGCGTGTGGCAGCTCGTGCTCGGCCGGAATGCCGAGCTTCGCGCCTTTGGGTTTGTGCCCTTCGCCGTCATACCAGGTGAGATTGATCGTCTCACCCGCCGTGTGCGAAGTTCCTGGGAACTGATACACCACTTTGCTTCGCGGCGACCATGTGTACTTGCTGGGCTGTGGCGCGTCGGCTTCGATCGTGGTCGGCGCGGTGAGCTCTAGGGCCATGAATACTGGATCGAAAATGTGGCAACCAAAGTCACCCAACTGCCCTGACCCGAAATCTTGCCAGCCTCGCCAGTTTTGCGGGTGGTAAAGGTCCTTTTTGTAAGGCCGTTCTGGCGCGACGCCTAACCATAGGTCCCACTTGAGAGACTTCGGCACTGGATCGGCAGTCGTCGGCATCTTGTCTGTGAGCAGCCAGCGCATGTTGCCGGCCTGCCAGGAGTGAACTTCGCGTACCTTGCCGATCGCCCCGTCATGAATCAGCTGCACGCCGTTCCGGTACGCATGATGAGCTTGAATCTGGTTGCCCATCTGCGTGACCAGGTTGTGCTTCTTGGCCGATTCTTCCATGAGTCGAACTTCATGCACCGTGTGTGCGAGCGGCTTCTGACAGAAAACATGTTTCCCGAGCGCCATCGCTGCGAGCGAAATCGGCGCGTGCATGAAGTCGGGCGTGGAGACACTCACTGCATCAAAAGTCTTGGCCTGATCGAGCAATTTCCGCCAGTCGCGGAAGGCTTCCGCCTTTGGGAAAGCTTCGACAGCCCAACCCAAGTGCGGTTGCGAATCGTCTACGTTGCACAGGGCGACGACTTCTACGCGTGGGCTAGCGCTAATTTGCTTCAGGTCATCCTGCCCCTTACCACCGGTGCCGATTGCCGCGAGGCGGAGCTTGCTGTTTTTATCCACTGCAGCTGCCCGGAGCTTCCGGCCCAGTGCGAGGCCAGCAGCGCTGGCCGCGGTGGTTTGCAGAAACGTTCGTCGATTCAAACTATTCGCCATGTTCATTCCTCCGTATGTAATTTAACTAGGCGAAACCCGGATGGGCAACACGTGGCCGCTTCCCGGCTGCAAACGAGCGAACTAGAATCAACGCTTCGTCCCACCCAGCTTTATAGGTGACCCGATGCTTGCCCGCCTCCTGCCGCTTCGAGTGATTCTGTCTACTTCTGTTGTGTTGTCTGCGTTCGTCGCTTCCGTTGCGAGCGCTCAGGAGGATAACCACCCGCCGAAAGGCTTTACGGCACTCTTTAACGGCAATGATTTCGATGAGTGGACGGGCAGCATCACGAAGGATCCGAAAGAATTGGCCGCGATGTCGAAAGAGGATCGCGCGGCCTGGGATGCCAAGATGAAAAAGGGCATTCACGATCACTGGCACGTGGATAACGGTGTCCTGGTGAGCGACGGCAATCCGAACTTCTTTCTGTCGACGCCGAAGGACTACGGCGACTTCGAGATGTGGGTGGATTGGAAAATCGAGAAAAACGGCGACAGCGGAATTTATCTGCGCGGCGTGCCGCAGGTCCAGATTTGGGATCCGACGAACGCCGGCGAATTTAAGAATGGCTGCGACAAAGGCTCCGGTGGATTGTGGAACAACAAAAAGCACGAGCGGTTTCCAAGCGAGGTGGCCGATAAGCCCATTGGCGAGTGGAACCGGATGTATATCCGCATGGTGGGATCGTACGTGACAGTGAAGCTCAATGGGAAAAAGGTCGTTGATCATGTGATTATGGATAATTACTACGACAAGAATTCTCCCGTGCCGATGACCGGGCCGATCTATCTGCAAACGCACACCACGAAGTTGAACTTCCGGAATGTGTTTGTGCGGGAGATTCCGGCCGAGGAAGCGAATCGCGACCTGGCGGAAATCAAAGGGGACCACGCGGAGTTCAAACCGATCTTCGATGGCAAGGATCTCGCGGGTTGGGGCGGCGCGACGAAGACGTATTCGGTCGTGGACGGCACGATTAAGTGCACGGGTGGGACACACGGAAATTTGCTGACGGACGATACGTACGACAACTTTGTGGTTCGGTTGGAGTACAAACTGCCGCCCGCGGGAAACAATGGATTGGCGATTCGCGCGCCGATGACGCAGTCGGACGTTGCGTATGAGGGCATGGAAGTGCAGGTGCTCGACAACACAGCGCCGCAGTACAAGGATTTGCACCCCTATCAGTTCTGCGGCAGCTTGTATGGGCTGGCCCCTGCCCTGACCGGCTATTTGCGGCCGGTTGGGGAATGGAACTATGAGCAAGTGACTGTCGACGGAGAACACCTCACGGTGGAACTGAACGGCTACGAAATTCTGGATACCAACATTGCGAAGGCGGCCGAACAACCGATGGATGGCAAAAAGCATCCGGGGGCGGCTCGTAAGGAAGGGCATTTCGGATTCCTTGGGCATCAGGATCCGGTCGAGTTTCGAAACATAAGAATCAAACGGTTATCCTCTGCGAAGAGCTCGTAAGTTCCATGTCTAACGAACCCAACAATGTGCCGAGCGAACCCACGCCAACGCCTGCTGCGCCGGCCATCGATTTGTCGCCGGCGGCGCTCAAGACGGCTTACAATGCTTTCAAGAAGCGTTGGAAACTGACGCGGCTCGACTATGAGTCGCGGATCGGCAAAAGCCCGCTTACCTCGGGCGATCGAAACACGATCGTTGGCATCGCGGGTCCGCGCGAGTATCCGAAGGCGGTTTGGGAAGAGCTTGTGAAACAAGGTCGGCTCAAACACGCGGGTTCGGGACTTTACTCGATGCCGTAATCCCACCGCTGGGGATTTTTGTACGCGACCGCGAACACGATTTTTTAATACATTATTCGCAAATATTGAAACACGCTCGGCGCAGTTTCTACGGCGAATCAAGTGCCGGGCCGAACGTCGGTCGTTCCATAATTCGGTCCTTTTTGAGAATTTGACGTGTCGCCGTGTGTTGCGGGTACGTAGTTCTAACCAACGTGCCATTCGCCACGTGCGATCGGGATTAAGTTTTCAAAGAACGGACGCTGTGCTTCGGCAAGCTCAGCACGGGCTCCAATGCAGCGCGTCGAGAATGTAGCACAATCGAGGGCGCGATTCCACAACTATTTTTAGCCGTGCACCTACTCTGGAGATCTCACGGTTTCAGGGTCGCACAGCCAAAGTTGCCGAGCATGGGCAGTGAGATTCAAACCGATTGGTTGGACCCGGTTTCGATGACGCCGGAGTTACTGCGCACGTCTTGAGGCCTCGCAAATATCACAAGATTCACCGCCGACGGATTGGCGGAGCGAAAGCACTCCGGCCCTTTTATTTGGTTGAAGCAGTTGGAAAACGAACCGGTCCTATTTGCCTCACCCATCTAGCACCCTTTTTAGCTCCTGGCCAATAAGGCGCTTGTGCTCGTTGCTCACTTTGCCGAGAGGTGTTTGAGCCGCCGCTCCCTTTACTAGCCACGATCGCCGATTCTCCGTCAATTCGATTTCCTCGATCGTCACGACATACGGGTTAGTGCGAGCGATAGTATACAAATCGCGGGGTGCTCCCAAACCGCGAAACTGGATGCCCGACGCGTATTGATTCGGGACCGAAGCAACGATCACGTCGGGTTCTAGCGAGCGGACAAGGTCATGCCATAGTTGCTGGCCGTCGCTCCATAGGGCGCGCTGGACTGTCGGTCGGAGCCTGCTCCACGTTGGGTGCGTCGCGATCGGTGAACAAATATCTGTATGAAGAACCGTGCCGTTTGCACCTTGATCTTTACAGTAACTGACGCCCAAACCTTGTAGAAGCGGCTCATAGCATTTGAACCATTTCCAGTAAGGATCGATCGCGAAATATCCGTCGAGCGAATCAATGTAGTTATCGAGCGATTGGCCGTTGTCCATGATATTGCTTGCGGCCGGGAAACGGTGGAACGGATTAGCACCGTCAAACTCAATATTTGACGGATTTTTTCCGACCGTGATTACCTTCGATGAAGAAGTGAAATAGGCTGCGCTGTCTCCAAAGAATAGGATAGGTATCGAGGGCTGCACGACAACTCCATAGCCCTTGCTCTCCGTCTTACGAAATATGTCCCACGCTCGTCTTACTAGGTCATCGAACTTTCGATGCCGATCCATAACGAACTCCCGAGTGTTATTTTGGACTTAGTTGCGGTCGTTTGAATCGTTCAACGCTGCGAGCATCCGGTGTGCCATATCCGCCGACATACGATGCAATTTGCAATGCTCTGTATGGTCCCACACTCCATCGAAAGGCAGTTTCTCAACGTTATACCGACTCTTCACCCGACGGCCGAACGCCCCCAGCGTACCTGCCACGGTTTTCCTGTCAGCGTTCGGCTTGTGACTGATGGCGCTGGCGAGCGCGCTCGTCGAAACCCATTGGTCAGGGCGTTCCGCTAGAGCACGAAGAATGCCCTTCATCGCTCCAGCCGATTCACGAACCGACCGTAGGATCAGCGAATCAGACCACACATCATCGGCGTCGCCGCTCGCGAATTCCGCCGCCCGCCCGTGCATCCGCTCCATCGTCGCATCCATATCGATCCTTGCATCCGTGAACGAGTTCGGACCTGCTGCGGACGACCCATCTGGCGACGGAACGAACTCATCAAGGCGGGCGATTAGCCCGTAGACTTTCGCCAAGTGCCGCTTTGGAACCATCACCGCAACCAATTCGTCGTTTGACATTTTATGCTCTTCCACACGGGAGAAATGGGCAGGCGGCAATGCTATGCCATTGTCATCGATATACAGTCGATATGCAATGCTTAACAGGACATGTGGCTTTTGTGATTATACGTATTTCGCATTCGCGACTTTGCATCGGGCAGGCGTTGTGGCGGGTTCTGTGGACGCAGCAGATCGCATATCCGGTGGCAATTAGTCGCTTTTATTTGGATCGCCGTACTGCTAGGGTTCGACATTAGAGCTACTCAGATCAGCAGACCAATGGTTTCACAACCGTACGGGCATAATTGCCGAACATGAGTAGTGCCATTCAAACCGATCGGTTGGACTTAGTTTCGATGACGCCGGCGTTTCTGCAGGCGTCGATCAATGGCGATATTGCTGAGGCAGCGCGAATATTACCGACTTCGCTGCCGGCGGAGTGGCCGGGAGAGAATCGTCCGAACCTTCTTATTCGGTTGAAGCAGTTGGAAAACGATCCGGTGTTGCAGCCGTGGCTGACCCGGGCGATGCGGCTGCGTGCCACGGGGGCGATAGTGGGATTAATTGGTTTTCATGGCGCACCCGGAGTGGAGTACCCCTGCCCTGTGGCGGCGGGTGCGGCGGAGTTCGGGTTTCGCGTGTTTCCGGAATATCGGCGGCAGGGTTATGCACGCGAGGCGGCGGTGGCATTAATGCGGTGGGCGGCTATGCAGCAGGGAGTGACGGATTTCGTGCTGACGATTCGGCCTGATAACGTCGCATCGCAAGCTCTCGCGAGAGGCCTCGGGTTTGTGCGCCGAGGATTTCACATCGACGAAGTCGACGGCGAGGAAGACGTGCTCGAACGTCATGGTGCGCCGTGATCGTTGCACTAGGTTTAGAAATCGGAAAAATCACCACAGAGAGGTCACAGAGAAAAAATCGAATGACCAAAGACTAAAGCGATCTACGAACCGGTAACTGGTGCTTATCATTTCTTCTCCGTGATCTCTGTGCCCTCTGTGGTAAATCTTCTTCTGTCGACCGCACTAGTATAATGTATTAAGCTTCGACTTTTTCGATGCGGCCCGACTCGACGGCGCGGTTGATGGCGGCCATGACGCGCATGTCAGCGAGACCTTCTTCGCCCGGGGTTCGGGGCGATTTGCCGTCGAGGACGCATTCTGAGAAGTGTTCCATTTCGGCGGCGAAGTGGTTCTGCTGCTTGAGATGAATTTGCGATTCTTCGGTCCCACGCATGGTGCGCAGCTCCAAGCCGTTGTAGCTAAACGCGGGATCGAGCTGGACGTAACCTTTCGTGCCTTGAACGCGGTAGCGCCGACTTTCGGCCGTATCGAAACTGCAGTCGCAGTTGGCGACGGCGCCGCTGGGGAATTGCATGGTGAAGAAGACGCTCGCCGGGACTTCGCGGAAGCGCGGATCATCTTTGGGCGTGTGGCTTAACCCGGAGACATCGGTTGGTTCTTCACCGGTGAGGTAGCGGGCGGCGTTGAGGCAATAGATGCCGACGTCCCCAAGCGGGCCGCCGGCCAGCGCTCTGCTAAGGCGAATGTTCGGCGCCTTGGTGATTTGGCAGTTGCTGGCGGTGATTGAGCGGATGTCGCCGATCGAGCCGTCGCGGCACAGCTCGATCGCTTTCTTGTTGAACGGCTCGTAGCGGAGGCGGTAGGCGATCATCAGTTTGCGGTCGGCCTTCCTCGCAGCTGCGATCATTTGCTTGGCTTCGTCGACATTCGCGCACATCGGCTTTTCACAGAGGACGTGTTTGCCGGTATCGAAGCCGCGGATCGTGTATTCGGCGTGCATGCTGTTGGGCAGCGCGATGTAGATGACGTCGACCTCGGAGTTGTCGCGGAGCTTATCGTAGTTGTCATAATTAAAGATGTTTTTGGCGGGGATGCCGTAGACTTTGGCGACTTGCTCGGCTTTATCGCGATGGCCGCTCACCAGCGCGACGGGACGCGAAAGGCGGCATTCTTCGAAGGCGGGCAGGATTTCGCCGAGGGCGAGTTGGCCAAGGCCGACGATGGCCCAGCCGACGGTTTGCTTCGGGGGCTTGGGGACGTTGAGGTGTTCCGGTTGTTTGTCAGGTGGTGCGAGGGGAATCACGTCGGCAGCGGTTGCGGCGACGGCGAGCGTGCTGATTCCTAGCGCGCCGGCTTGGGTGATGAAGTTGCGGCGAGTGGGGTTGAAGGTGGTGGGCATTTTGTTGAGGCTCCGCTTCCAGGGTGAATTCGCAGCGGAAGGAAATTGCAAACGGTGTTCCCGCTCGCGGCGCGCTGCGTAAAGAAATTCCCGGCAGAGCCGGGGCTGTCGACGTACTCACCGACAAGTAAACGCGAGTCTGAGGGGCGCTATTTTTTGGCGGCCGGAGAGTTTTCTGGCGCGCCTTCTAGGTAGCGCCAGTTCTTGATGTACGAGATCAGGTCGGCCATGTCTTGGACGGGGATGTCCTTCTCTAGGCCCTCGGGCATGTAGGAGACGCCGTCGTTATGAAGGTCATCGATTTCGTCGCGGCGGAGGGTTTCGGATTTGCCTTCTTGCTGTTTGAGGGTCACGGACGTGGAAGTTTCGGCTGCGAGGACGCCGTTGTGGACGTGGCCGTCGTTCGTGATCGCTGTGTAGCTGAAGTAGTTCGAGTCGACGGCGCGGTTCGGCTCGATGATGTCGGTGAGCAGTTGAAGCGGCGAGCGTTCGCGGGAGTCGGAGATATCCGGCGCAAACGAGACGCCGACGTTGTTGATTTTGTGGCAGATCGAGCAGCGTTTTTCGAAGACGGCGCCGCCGTGCGCGGTATCTGCCTTCATGTCGAGCGCGGCTTTGTATTGAGCGAGAACTTTTTCGCGGTCGGCGGGGATGGCGGAGGCCATCAGCTTGGCCGCCCGGTCTTTGATCGCGGGGTTCTTTTGTTGGAGCAGCAGCTTGGCGTGAATCGGATCGATAATGTTCGGTTTCAGGTTGCCGGCTTCGATCGTATCGAGCAATAGCGTGGTCCGCTGCGGGCTCGGAAGAATGTTGTCCAGAACCGTGCGCTGGACCGCCGGCGTATCATGCGGAAAATCGGCAAGGAGCTTTTTCCAAGGCTCGAGGTCATTACTTTTAGCGAGCGCAGCGACGGCCCGCAGGCGGACGTTTTGGTTTTCGTCTTTAGACGCGATCGGCAGGAGAGTTTTGTCCGCGTCGTCAGCGTAGGCCAGCAGGTCGATGGCTTCGCCGCGGTCGTCCTCTTTCTTGTCGGTCGCGGCTGCGTCTTTGGCGGCAGAGGCAAATTCTTCATCGAGCTTGCTACGCGTTTTGTCGTCGAGTTTTTCGCGCAGCTGTTTGAGCGTGGTTCCTCGGCGAATTGTTTCGTTCAAGAAGCCGGCGAGGCCGGGGCGGCCGTACTCGGTGTTGGCGAGCAAGGCTTCAATGGCGATGGCGTGCTCGTGGTCGTCGCTCGATGCCGCGGCGAGCCGCGCGAGGCGGTTAATGAACCGCGCAGGGTCGGTGTCGTTGGCCTGCACGGCGTAGGTGGCGGCGAGCATTTTTTGCAGCGCGGTGCCGCCCTGGTTACCGGCGGCGATGAGCATCGCGTCTTCTTCCCAGTGGTCCGCGGCAAATTTGGGCGGGCCGGGCATTGGCTGGGCAACGAGCAGTGCGCGGAAGCGCACCCGAGCGTCTTTGTTGCCGACGAGCTTGGCGATGCGATCGCGGAGCGTTTTGTTTTCGGCGACGTGGCTGTCGGCGACCATCGCCGCTTGTTCGATGATGCGGGGATCGGGATCATCGCACAGCTTCATCAGCAGCTCGTCATCAACAAGGTGCAGACCTTCCATCAAGCGCAGGGCTTGGATGCGGGCGAGTTGCGACTTGTTATTGAGCGCCATTCCGCGGAGCTTGTTGGCGATCGATTTGTCTTGGCGTTCGAGCAGCAGGCGGGCCGCGGTTTGGCGAGTCCAGGAGTTCGTGTTGGCTAGGACGTCGACGAGAGAGTCGCTCGACATTTCTCCGAGCTTTGGCATCTCGGGACGTTTGAAATCGGTCGGCGTAATTCGGTACAGCCGGCCTTTATCCCAGCCGGTGCGGAGATTCGGGCGGTGGCGGAGCTCTTCGGGCATCCATTCGGGGTGCTCGATGATTTGACGGTACATGTCGACGACGTACATCGCGCCATCGGGGCCGACTTCGAGGTTGACGGGGCGGGTCCATTCATCCCGCGATGCGAAGAACTCGTGCGAGTGTTTTTCAAAACTTTCGGCGAACGTGACGCCGTTCGGTTTTATGCTTTCGTGGTGGACGAGGTAGCCCGTGGGCTCGCAGGTGAAGATGTCGCCGTAGTAGTCGGCCGAGAGGGCATTGCCGCGATAATCGAGGATGCCGCACGCGGCGGTGAACTGGCCGGCATGCAGGTTCGAGGTGGTCCAAGCGCGGCCAATCGGGAAGACGGGCGTGTAATTCGCTCCGAAGATGACGTGCTCCATCACGGCATCGACCGTGACGAGCGGATTTTTCTTCACGTCATGATCTTCAAGCACGATGTGGATCGCGGGATCGCGGTTCGCGCAGACGAACCGGTTGTTATAGTCGTCGAATGTGAGGCCAAATTGAGCTTCGCCGGTAACGGCTTCCATTTTGCGAGTGAGAGGATCGAAACGGAAATCGCGGCCGCTGAGGGAAACTGGTTTTTCGTTCGGGCGCTGCGCGTCGACGATCGTGCCGCCACGGAGGCCACCGGCGATGTAGATCCAGTTGTCGAGCGCGAGCGTGGGATGGTTCGCGCGGAGCTGCTCGTTCAGCTGAGCGAAGCCGGTGTACCAGGTCTCGTTGACGTCGGCCTTGTCGTCGCCGTCGGTGTCTTTCATGTAGGCGACTTTGCCGGCCATCGTGACGAAGACGCCGCCCTTCCAAGGTTGGATGCCCGTGACGAACGAGAGGTTATCGGCGAAGACCGTCGCAGTTTCGTAGACGCCGTCGCCGTCTTTATCGCGGAGGATCGAAATGCGGGAGCGCTGGGGGGCGTCCTTCGTGGCGCCCGTCGGGTAGTCGCACATTTGCACGACCCAGAGTCGGCCTTCTTCGTCGAAGCGAATTGCGATCGGGCTCATGATATCTGGCTCGTGGGCGATGAGCTCAACTTTAAGGCCGGGATCGACTTCAATCTGCTTGAGCGAGTCCTCGGGGGATGAGGGGGGCGTGGCGGCGGGGCCATCGGCGGCGTAGGCCGGCGAGACTACGGTGCAGATGCACGTTGCCGCGACGATCGCAAGGCAGGCGGCGATTGAGCGGCGGGGGAATCGGCGGGACATCTACTGGAGCTCCTTGAGCAGGGCGATGGCGGCGTCGGCCAGCTTTTCCCCCGTGCCGGGTGGGACGCGTGAGTTCGTGACTTCGTAGCTGCCTTCGGCGAAGGCTCGCTTGGTTGGGATGTAGGCGAGGTCGTCGTTCGATAGCTCGATGACGAGCGTGGTTTTGAATGGGGACGCGGCTTTGATGGCGAGGCCGAACTCGACGAATATTTCGGACGGTAGCAGGACGATCGCCGTCTCGTGATTTAAACGCACCGCTTGGACTTCGAGTTCGCCTGCGAAACCAGATTTTTTAAGGCGTTCGATATCAGTGATTTTGCAGGCCTCTGCCGCTTCGAGCATGCCGATTTCGCGGGCGGCGACGCGCGGCATTTTCGCGGTGGCCCGGGCGATTTCATCCGCGGAGAATTCTTGGAGCGGAGCTGCGACTTTGGTGCTGCGGACGGCAAGCGATGCCTCGCCATCGGCTTTGATCGAGCCGTTTTGGATGGCGCTGACGACCGTGTCGCCGAGCATGCGGCCGATCTCGTCGGCTTCGCGCTGTTTTTCTTTGGTGACATCGCGGTGATTGATGTTGCCGCAAGTGCCGGTGCCGAAGAGCGTTTTGAAATCGGAGCCGAAGGAGTGTTGGAGGCGTTTGTTGAGCGAATTTACGTAGTCGGCCGAGAAAAGCGTGCCGCCGGTCGTGTCGAGATGCATTGCAAAAGAGATGATGCCTGCGAGCGGATTTTTTTCGCCGGGTTTCGAGAGCAGGATAATGCCGACTTGCGGGTCGATCGGGCCGGCGGGGCGGATGATCTCGGGGCTGTTGATCGGTGGGTTGAAGCGGACCGAGCCGTCCTTCATGTAGTAACGGCGGTTGAAAGCGAGACGGTCTTCGTGAGCGTAGCCGGACTTCAAATCAACAGGTACGAGGGCGGCGTTGGCCTGCACGATGGCGTCGGCGACTTTGTCGATGAGCTGCGCGCGGTAGGGGGCACTGTCGTAGGGGTCTTTGCCGTGAGCTTTTTCGGAGAGTTCGTGAAATTCGTCATGCAGCGAGCTGAAATAGAGTGGACCCGTATGGGTGTGCGTGCCGGTGATGGCGATGTTTTCGACCGGGATGCCGGTATCGTGGCTGGCGCGCTCGCGTGCTGGCGCTGAAATCTCCCTCGCAACGCCGACCAAATCGCAGAACACCAACGCGACGGATTCTGTGCCTTGCTTGAAGACGATGGCGCGGGCAAAGAGCGGGTCTTTGGTGCCCGTGCTGAGGCGCTCGTAGAAGTAGCCGCTCATGCGAAACGGCGTAGTGGGGGTGATTTCGACGAACGCGATGCCGGCTTGAAGCGGCTCGGCGGTTTTTGCTACGCGAGGCGCGATGATTGATAGGACGACTGCGGCAACCAAACAATTTCGAATCATGCGCTCAAATCCCGGAGATATATTTATTGTTTAGCGGGCGCTGGCTCGGGAGCTTTGTCGAGCGGCCAGAGTTCCCAACGGCGGAAGTCGATTTCGGCGAGTTCGGTTTGCAGTTGCAGGCGGCCGGCGTGGGGCGAAACGTCGAACGCCTCGTTGACCTTTGTACCATTGACGTAGTAAACGACGTGGCCGCCGTCGGCGATGACG
>DATBAY010000137.1:0-5192 GCA_036271295.1 Lacipirellulaceae bacterium
GCGACTCCTGCCGCTGTCGTCGCTTGCCCATCGTCATCGGCTATACCTCCGTGCCAGGCCTCGGATGCTCACGCCGCGTAACATACCATGCCTGTCAAGCTGCCGGCCGTGACGGAATACTTCCCCGGGCTGCTAGGGCAACGCCCTAGTTCTTCGCGATCCTCTGGGGCGTTGCCCGAGCCACCCAGTACGAGAACTAGAAAAACGCTCTAGACTCGAACTTCCGCCAGCGCCACGGAATTTTCGTAACGCTCTTGGATTGGCTTCACCACCTCGGCGATGAATTCATCCACTTGCTCTTTGCTCCGGCCCGTGAGCGATGCCGGATCGATCGCGGCATCGATGTCGGCCGCCGCGAAGGCGCTGTCGCCTTTCAATCGAGCAATCAAATCGTTCGGGCTGCCTTGCTGTTTAACGACTGCTGCGGCAGCGTGGCTGTGCTGGCGGATGCGCTCGTGAAGCGTTTGCCGGTCGCCGCCCGCCGTGACTGCCGCCATGAGAACGTTTTCAGTTGCCATGAATGGCAATTCTTCGCGCAGGTGGTTCGCGATGACGTTTGGATAGACAACTAGCCCGCTTGCGACGTTTTGATAGAGGATTAGTATCGCGTCGATCACCAGGAACGCTTGCGGGATCACGAGCCGGCGGTTTGCACTGTCGTCGAGCGTGCGTTCCATCCACTGGGTGGCGTGTGTGTCATCCGTGTTGCTCGCGAGGTTCATCGCGAAGCGGGCCAGCGCACAAATTCGCTCGCTCCGCATGGGGTTCCGCTTATAGGCCATCGCCGAGGAGCCAATTTGATCTTTCTCGAACGGCTCTTCAACTTCCTTGCGATTCGCCAAAAGGCGGAGATCGGTGGCCGCCTTGTGGCTGCTTGCAGCAATACCAGAAAGCGCATCGAGCAACTGCGCGTCGACTTTGCGCGAGTACGTTTGACCAGTGATTGCGTATGTGGCATCAAAGCCCAGCTTATCGGCGACACGTTTTTCAAGCTGCCGCACTTTCGCGTGATCGCCGCCGAAGAGTTCCAAAAAACTCGCTTGCGTGCCGGTCGTGCCCTTCACGCTACGGGCTTTCAAGGACGTGATGCGGTGCTCCACTTCCGCCAAGTCGAGCGCGAGATCGTACGCCCACAAACAAGCGCGGCGGCCAACCGTCGTCGGTTGAGCAGGTTGCAAGTGGGTGAAGCTGAGGGTCGGCATGTCGCGGTACTGCTTGGCGAAATCGGCCAGCGCGAGGATCACGGTCGCCAATCGGCCGGCGACCATCTGCAGCGACTCGCGAATCAAGATGAGATCCGTGTTGTCGGTGACGTAGCAGCTGGTCGCCCCCAGGTGAATAATGGGCCGGGCCATCGGGCAGCGGTCGCCATAGGCGTGGACGTGGGCCATGACGTCGTGACGCAGTTTTCGCTCGTATTGCTGGGCGGCATCGAAGTCGATGTCATCCGTGTGCGCTTTCAATTCGGCAATCTGCGCCGGCGAAATCGCAAGCCCCAACTCGGCTTCGGCTTCAGCGAGCGCCACCCACAATCGTCGCCACGTGCTGAACTTCCGCTGGTCGCCCCACAGCGTCGCCATTTCGCGCGAAGCGTAGCGACTAATTAGCGGATTTTCATAGGTTTCATGGTTCGTCATTTAGTCCGATCCTCAGTCTCTTCTGGAGCGACTTCCTCTTCCGTCACATGAAAGACAGCCAGCACGATGACGAGCCCGACCAGGCTGACTGCCCATATCGCCAGGGTAGCCGTTGCCAGGCAAGTCAACATTTGGACTCCGGCCGCATCCCCCATGCTTAGTACAAGGCTGCGCACGCCGATGAGCACGCATTCGACCACCGGCAGCGCCAGCGTAGCGATGAGCATTACTTTTAGCGCGGCACGCAACGGCATTTCGATTTGAACCTGCGACGATGGTTGGCGGTAGAACGGCGACCGCTGAAATCCGCACCCGTTTTCGCCCAGCCGCCGAGCGGTGTCAATGATCGCAATCGTCGGGGGCCAATCGTCCGAATAGTCGGTATCATCCGCCCATTCGGAGCGGTCCGAACGGGGCTTTCGATTGACCACTTTTGGCAGCAGACGACAATGAAAGTAGCCGCCGCAATCCTGCCCGGAATCGAGACACTCTGCCACCCACTCACGTTCGTGCCCAACTATCGAAAATCCCTGCCGAAGATCGGGACGGTGCTTCTCCTGGCGCTGGGTTGCTTCACCCCCGCGTTCGGCCAAACGCTCTTGCTAAAAGATGGCCGAAAACTCGAGGGCAAGTATGCCGAGATCGGCAGCATTGACGAGAACCCGCTTTCATCGAAAGCGCCGGCCGGCGAGGTCGCCGTCACCCCGTTGTTGGTCGTGGACGACGGGTTGCGCCGCACGTACATCCATAATTTTCAGGTCAAACAGGTTCAGGAAGACAAATCGCCGCGCGAAGTCCGCATCGATATCTGGCAACCGGTGGCCGAACGCGGGAGCATCGTGGGCAGCGTAGGCCGGGCCGCGCGCGTCACGCCGTTCGACGAATTCGGCCGACGCATTTACGAAATGCAGAGCAAGGACGGCCCGCTAGCCGTAGTGCAAGGCATCACCCAGATCACGCCGCGCTACACGAAAATCGAAGGCCTCAGCGGCGGTGCCAAGCCAGTCGTATGGGACATGCGCGTCGCCACGAGCAGCATTCCGCGCGAAGTCCTTAGTAAAGTGATCGCTACCACGAGCAAACCGGACGATATCGAAGCTCGGCTCACGCTCGTGCGGTTATATCTCGATAGCGAACGCTACCACGATGCGGCAATCGAGCTGGACAAAGTCATCAAGGACTTTCCGCAACGCCAGGATCTGCAGCAGGATGTCAAACAACTGCGGCAGTTGGGCGCGAAGCTGATCGTGAAAGAAATCCAACTTCGAGCCGGCGCGGGCCAACACCAGTTGGCGCGGACGCTGTTATCGCAGTTTCCGGCCGAAGGCGTCGCCGGCGAAACGCTGCAGGAAGTCCGTGAACTGCTCGAGAAGTATGCGACCGAGGACACCCGCCGTAAAGCGGTTTTAGATGAGCTCGATGCCCAGGTTGCGAAAATCAGCGACGCCAACGGCCGGCAACTCGCTGAGAACTTTGTCAAGGAAATCACGACGGAAGCAGATGAGAGTGCGATCGCGCGGTTGGCTTCGTTCGAACGATTGATAGACGACCCCGCGCTGAAGCCGGAACAAAAAGTGGCGCTGGCCATCAGTGGCTGGCTCGTGGGCGCGAATCAGGCCACCGACAGTTTTCAAACGGCCGTTTCTCTGGCCCACGCGCGCGACACCGTGCTCGCCTACCTTCGCGAGCCGCTCGCGCAAAACCGCGTGAAGATGGCCTCCGACGTGCACGACATGGAAGGCGCCTCGATCGAACGGATCGCGCAGATGCTCAAGCTCATGAAGCCGCCGCTGGAAGTGACCAAGCAAAGCGAGCGTGGTCCCGGCATGTACGAGCTGCACGCCACGGGTTCGCCGGGAAAGGCCGACGTGCGTTACGTCGTCCAGCTTCCGCCCGAGTACAATCCGCTGCGGCACTATCCAACGATCGTCACGCTCTGCGATTCCGGTAGCAGCCCCGAACAAATGATCGACTTTTGGGCGGGGCCGGCGGATAAGGAAAAATCAATCGATCGTTCGGGTCAGGCCACGCGGCACGGTTACATTGTCATCGGTGTCGATTGGATCGAGCCGCAGCAGTATTCGTACGAATATTCGGATCGCGAACATGCGGCCGTGTTGGGCGCGCTGCGCGACGCGTGCCGGCACTTCTCGATCGATACCGATCGCGTGTTCCTCACGGGGCACGGCATTGGCGGCGATGCGGCGTGGGACATCGCGCTCGCGCATCCCGACCTGTGGGCCGGCGTAATCCCGGTCGTGGCCGTCGCTGATAAGTACATCGGCCGTTATGCTAAGAACGCGCCGTACGTCGCCTGGTACATGGTCGGCGGCGAACTCGATGCGGATAAGTTCGCGCGGAATGGGACTCAGCTGGATCGTTACCTCAAGCCGAATACCGATATCACGATTGTCGAATATCAGGGCCGCGGTTACGAACCGTTCGGCGACGAAATTCAGCGTCTCTTCGATTGGATGGGTCGCAAACAGCGCAAAACCCCGAAGGAAATCGACTGCGTCTCGATGCGGCCTTGGGACAACTTTTTCTGGTGGCTCGAGGCCGACGGCCTGACTCCAAAATCCATGGTTGCTCCCGTAAATTGGCCGCCGCCCCACGCCGTGCGGCCGGCGACCATCGAAGGCAAACGGCTCGAAACGAACAAGGTCACCGTCAAGGTTCAAGCGAGCAAGGTGACGGTGTGGTTGTCGCCGGACCTTGTCGACTTTACGCAGCCGCTGGTGGTGGAAGTGAATAACCGCGCAATCTCGCCGCGCGACCGGAACGTGAGTCCGGACTTGAATGTGTTGCTGGATGATGCCCGCACGCGGGCCGATCGGCTTCATCCGTTCTGGGCGAAGCTTTCGACCGTGCAGGAAAAAAGTGGTGGCGCGCCTTGATCATGTTCTGCTTGGTCGCGGCGCAGCGACAGGAGAACCGGGCGTTTCGCTTTTGAACTGTTGACAGCGGCGTGGCATCGCTTAAATTCCTAGCGTGGCAAACGAGGAACCGCTTGGCGGTGATAATCGGACACGTACGGATTTCACGGCGCGATTTCTCGGCGTGGTGCTCATGGCATTTTCTCTCGTGACAGGCTGCCATCGCGGGCCGGCGATGGTGCCGGTCAGCGGCAAGGTGCTTTATAACGGGAAGCCGCTTGAGTTCGGGACCGTCACCTTTCAACCGCCGCACGGGCAACCGGCGCGGGGTGATATTCAGCCCGACGGGACTTTTACGCTCTCGACCTATCGGCTTAATGACGGCGCCGTGCTGGGGAAGCATAAAGTGCGCGTGGCGTGCTACGAATCGCAGCGGCCGGGCACCGTGAAAGCGCCGGGCGAAGCGTCGCTCGGCAAGCTGTTGATTCCGTCGAAGTACACTTTTTTCGAGCAGAGCGGGCTCTCGGCGGAGATTCACGAAGGGGAGAATCCGCCGCTCGTGTTCGAACTCAAGGGGCCGCCGGGATAACCGTGCAACCGATTATGACGAAACTTTTGCTTGCGCTCGTGTTCTATTTGGTAATCGGTTTGGCGCCACCCCAGGCGGCCGCTGCACTCG
>DATBAY010000138.1:0-12178 GCA_036271295.1 Lacipirellulaceae bacterium
ATCTTGTGAATCCTGTAAATCCCGTCCAAATTCTTCTTCTCCGTGCTCTCCGTGCTCTTCGAGTCTCCGTGGTTAATCCCATCTTCCGAAGTTGTTTTCGGCCTGCAGATGCGTGACCAGCTGCACACGGCCGACCGCAAATTGTCGCCGCGGCCTCAAACGTGTAAATTAACGTCTAAACACAACGCATCGGCGAGGAACAATATATGGCAGCCCCTGCATTCGCAACCAAGAACACCCTCAAGCACGTCGCCGGTGGCGGCACGAACAATCGTGACTGGTGGCCCAACCAGCTGCGCGTCGATCTACTCCGCCAGCATTCGTCGAAGTCCGACCCCATGGGCGACGACTTCAACTACGCCGAGGAATTCAAAAGCCTCGACTTCGCGGCGCTCAAAAAAGACCTCGCGGCCCTCATGACCGATTCCCAACCCTGGTGGCCCGCCGACTTCGGCCACTACGGCCCGCTCTTCATCCGCATGGCCTGGCACGCCGCCGGCACGTACCGCACCGGCGATGGCCGCGGCGGCGGCGGTCGCGGTCAGCAACGCTTCGCACCACTCAACAGTTGGCCAGATAACGTCAGCCTCGACAAAGCCCGCCGCCTTCTTTGGCCCATCAAGCAAAAGTATGGTCGCAAGATTTCGTGGGCCGATCTCATGATCCTCACCGGCAACGTCGCGCTCGAAACGATGGGCTTCAAAACCTTCGGCTACGGCGGCGGCCGCCCGGACGTTTGGGAACCAGACAACGACGTTTACTGGGGCTCCGAAGTCACCTGGCTTGGCGGCGATATCCGCTACAAGCACGGCTCCGAAGGTGTCGTCAAAGGCAAAGATGACGCCGTCCTCGTCACCGACGACAAAGCCGATGGCGACATCCACTCGCGCGTCCTCGAAAACCCACTCGCCGCAGTGCAGATGGGCCTCATCTACGTGAACCCCGAAGGCCCAGACGGCAACCCCGATCCCGTCAAAGCCGCCCACGACATTCGCGAAACGTTCGGCCGCATGGCCATGAACGACGAAGAAACCGTCGCCCTCATCGTCGGCGGCCACTCGTTCGGCAAGACCCACGGAGCGGCCCCCGCGTCTCACGTCGCCGGCGAACCCGAAGTCGCCGGTCTCGACGAGCAAGGCCTTGGCTGGAGTAACAGCTTCGGAACAGGGAAGGGCGGCGACACGATCACCAGCGGCCTCGAAGTCACTTGGACGAAAACGCCCACCAAGTGGAGCAACAACTTCCTCGAAAACCTGTACGGCTTCGAGTGGGAACTCACCAAAAGCCCGGCCGGCGCGCAGCAATGGGTCGCCAAGGGCGCGGAAGCCATCATCCCCGATGCGCACGATCCGTCGAAGAAGCGCCGACCGTCGATGCTCACGACCGATATCGCGCTCCGGATGGACCCCGAGTACGAAAAAATCACGCGCCACTTCCTGAAGAATCCCGACAAGCTCGCCGACGCGTTCTCTCGCGCCTGGTTCAAGCTGACCCACCGCGACATGGGCCCGCGCGCTCGCTACCTCGGCCCCGAAGTGCCGAAGGAACAGCTCATCTGGCAGGATCCAATTCCCGCCGTTGATCACAAGCGGATCGATGCCGCCGACATCGCGTCGCTCAAGGACAAGATCCTGGCCACCGGCCTCTCGATCTCGGAATTGGTTTCGGCCGCCTGGGCCTCCGCCTCAACCTTCCGCGGCTCCGACAAGCGTGGCGGCGCCAACGGCGCTCGAGTTCGCTTGGCACCGCAGAAAGATTGGGCCGTCAATCAACCCGCCCAACTCGCGAAGGTGCTCAAAGCTTTGGAGAGCGTTCAAAGCGCGTTCAACAGCTCCGCATCCGGCGGCAAGAAGGTCTCACTCGCCGACCTGATCGTCTTCGGCGGTTGCGTCGCCATCGAAAAAGCGGCCAAGAACGCCGGACACGACGTGAAAGTTCCCTTCACACCCGGCCGCATGGACGCCTCGCAAAACCAGACCGATGTCGAATCGTTCGAAGTCATGGAACCCATCGCCGATGGCTTCCGCAACTACCTCAAAGGTCGGTACTCCGTCCCCGCCGAAGCGTTGCTCATCGATAAATCGCAGCTTCTGACGCTGACCGCACCGGAGATGACTGTGCTCATCGGCGGCATGCGTGTCCTCGGCACGAACGCGGATAAGTCGAAGCACGGCGTCTTCACCAAGAAGCCCGACGCCCTCACGAACGACTTCTTCGTGAACCTGCTCGATATGGGCACCGAGTGGAAGCCAACGTCAAAAGAAGCCGACACCTTCGAAGCCCGCTGCCGCAAGAGCGGCGAAGTGAAGTGGTCCGCCACCCGCGTCGACTTGGTCTTCGGCTCGAACTCGCAGCTCCGCGCACTGGCCGAAGTCTACGCCAGCTCCGACGCCGGCAAAAAGTTCGTCGACGATTTCATCGCCGCCTGGACCAAGGTTATGAACCTCGACCGATTCGACCTGACGTAACCGCCATCGCGAAACCCATCGTCATTTAGCCCCCGGCCAATGGCCGGGGGTTTTTGTGTTTGTCCCACGTATTACGGCCGTTTCGCAGGGCTCACCGTCTTCTTCGGATCGCGCTCCACCACCGGATCCACGACTTCGTCGATCCGCTTCATAATCGCAGGATCCAAAACCACGCCGCTCGCCTTCACATTATCGCGCACCTGTTCCGGCCGGCTCGCCCCCACAATCGCCGACGACACGCTTTGGTTCTGCAGCACCCACGCTACCGCCAGCTGCGGCATCGTCAGCCCGGCATCCTGGGCAATAGGCTTAAGCTGTTGCACGCGCGTCAGCACATCATCATTCATGAACCGCGCAATAAACTGCGAACCCGCCTCGCTCGTCGCCCGGCTCCCGGCCGGCGGCGGCTGCCCCGGCAGGTATTTCCCACTTAACACGCCCTGCGCCATCGGCGACCAAACAATCTGCCCCATCCCGAGTCGCACGCACGACGGAATCACTTCGCCCTCAATCACCCGCCATAACATCGAATACTGCGGCTGATTGCTGACGAACGGAATCTTGAGCTCGCGGGCCAGCGTCCCGGCCCGCATGATTTGCTCTGCCGTCCATTCGGAAACGCCCACATACAGCACCTTGCCACGCCGAACTAAATCAGCAAACGCCAGCATCGTCTCTTCGAGCGGTGTCTCGAAGTCATAGCGATGCGCCTGATACAAGTCGACGTAATCCGTCTTGAGCCGCCGCAAGCTCCCATCGATCGATTCCAGAATGTGCTTGCGCGACAACCCGCGGTCATTCATCCCTGGCCCCGTCGGCCAGTACACTTTCGTGAATATCTCCAGCCCCTGCCGACGCTGCCCGTCAAGCGCCTCCCCCAACACTTCTTCAGCCTTGGTCTTGGCATAAATATCCGCCGTGTCGAACGTGGTGATTCCTTCATCGAGCGCCGCCCGCACGCAAGCTACCGCCGTCTCCTTTTCAACCTGCGACCCATGCGTGATCCAATTGCCGTAGGAGATTTCACTGACGACCAGTCCGCTCTGCCCTAAATGCCGATGGTTCATCTCACATCAACTCCTACGGATACCATGCTCTCACGCGCTCTTAATCAACGCGCCCACGCGACACGCGATTGTATGCTTCCGATTCGTTCCTTACCAATGCCCGGCATGCGCTCCGCCGTCGACATGCAGCGTTTCGCCCGTCACAAATCCGGCTGAATCCAAATACAGCACCGCTTCGACCACGTCGCGAGCTTCGCCCATCCGACCCATCGGGTGCAGCCCGGCCAGAAATGCGTGCGTCTCCGGCGCGTGCATTGGTGTTTTGATAACACCGGGCGCGACTGCATTTACACGAATCCCTTTGTCGGCGTACTCGATCGCGAGCGACCGCGTTACCGCATCGAGCCCGCCCTTCGTCAGTGAAGCCAACGCCGATGGCACACTCTTTACCGGCTGATGCACGAGGGTCGTCGTGATGTTAACAATGTGACCGCTGCCTTGCGCGAGCATCTGCCGCACCGCCTGCTGCGACACATAAAAGAACCCCGCCAGGTTCACTGAGATCTTCCGCGCAAAGTCCTCCTCCGTGTATTCCGTAAAGGGCTTACCGATAAATATCCCCGCGTTGTTCACCAGCGTATCAACTCGCCCAAACTTCTCGACTGCCCCCGCGATAACACGCTCTGCCACGGCCGGCTCCGCGATATCGCCCGCAATCGCAAGCACGTCCGGAAAAGCATCCGGCTTGATCGACCGCGAGTTCGCCACGACTCGATACCCTCGCTCGCCAAAAGCCCGAACCAGCTCCGCGCCAATCCCTTGCGAAGCTCCCGTTATCACTGCGACTTTTTGTTCGGCTGCCACGACCACTCCCTCGTTACTAATTCGTTCCACAAAGCTAGCCGTTAATAGAGACGACTACATCAATAGTTGCCAGCCGCTAGCTCCCCGACGGCCAATTCTCGGCCTTCCTTCGCAGTCATTCGCCATCTGGCCGCGCTCACAATTCCTTAACGACACGCCGCTAAGCTTTGGGTTATATTAGAAGTCCCGCCTCACTCAGCCCACCTTAATACGCCATGTCGCATCCAATCGAAGCGGCCCGAATCTCGCGCCGCGAAGCGCTCCGCCGCACCGTCCTGTTCAGCACTGCCGCACTCGCCACCGGCGGACGCAGTTTCCTCCGCGCGAAACCCGTCGAAACCAATTTCGAAAGCGGCGGCCTCGACCTGCTCGCGATCGGCGACTACGGCACCCGCGGCGACGTACGCCAAGTTTCCGTCGCCCGGGCGATGACGAAGTTCGCCAAGTCACTCGACCAACCCCTCACCGCGGTGCTCGCCCTCGGCGACAACTTTTACAAACCCATCACGCCGAATCGTTTTCAGGATCACTTCGAGAATATGTACTCGAAGGACGGCCTCGACTGCCCGTTCTATGCCTGCGCCGGCAATCACGACTACGGCCCGAAGTACGACCCGCAAGAAGGCAAGCTGCAAATGCAGCTCGACTACACGAAGAACAATCCCACGTCGCGTTGGAAGTTCCCCTCGAAGTGGTACACACTCGAGCTACCAAGCGCCGACAAGCCGCTCGTGAAAATGATCGTCCTCGATGGTAACTACTGGGAAGGCGCGCTCACTCCTCAAGAAAAAATCGACCAACGCCGCTTCCTCAAAGCCGAGCTCAAAAAGAAGTCCGCCGCTCCCTGGCTCTGGCTCGTCAACCATTTCCCCATCTTCAGCGATGGCCACGGCCACGGCGATAACACCGGCCTCATCCGCGAGTGGGGCAAGCTCCTGCAAGACTACCCCGTCTCCCTCTGCCTCGCCGGCCACGATCATATCATGCAACACGTCCAGGTCGCTGATTATCACCCCAGCTTCATCGTCAACGGCGCCGGCGGCGCCGCGCTCTATAAGCTCAACGACAATTGCCGCGGCTACGTGAACAATGCCAACCTCGGCTTTAACCACATCCACGTCACGCCGGATAAGTTCGACGTCCAGTTCATCACGGCCGACGGCGACTGCCTCCACCACTTCCAACGCACCCAAAAAGGCGAAGTCGCCATCAAAGCTTAACCATCCCCGCCCCGCCACTTCGCAACATCCATCGCTTGCGGATTAGCTCGACCGCGCGGCTCTGTCGCATCGCACACGCTTCCATCCATCCTATGCCCGACCTCGAACTCAACGCCGCCACTACCGCCGTCGTCCTAATCGACCTCCAACAAGGTATCATCGCCCGCCAGGTCGCGCCTCACTCAGCCGCCGATGTCATCCTCCGCGCCGCCAACCTTGCCGACCGTTTCCGCCAAGCCGGCAGCCCCATCGTCTTCGTCCGTGTTGATCTCGCGAACATCATCCGCCCAACCGCCGATGTCCCGCTCAGCGCCCCGAGCGCTCCACCGCCGCCGCCAAGCGCATCCGAACTCGTCGCCGAACTGCGTCGCCTGCCGACCGACCTCGTCGTCACCAAGCGCTTCTGGGACGCCTTCATCAACACCGACCTCGAGCGACATCTCCGCGAGCGCAACATCCGCACGATCGTCCTCGGCGGAATCTCGACCAACATCGGCGTCGAATCCACCGCCCGCACTGCCGCCGCCCTCGGCTTCGACGTCGTCCTCGTCGAAGACGTCACCAGCTCGATGAGCGAAGAAGCCCACCGCTTCTCGATCGCCAACATCTATCCCCGCCTCGGCCGCGTCCGCACCGCAAACGAACTGCAAGTCCGCCCATAAATCTGCGACACTGCCTCTTCAACCGCCACCTAGTCCGTTACGACGACTACGATTTCAGGTCGACAGATGGACTGCCCGCGGCACCATCTGGCTGTGCACGAAGTAACCGCCTCGGGGCCCTTAATCCAGTGTCCCAAGCAGCGATTGCAACGCCACAATATCCGCCGGCTTCACCAAGTGATGATCGAAGCCCGCCTCGCGCGTCCGTCGCCGATCTTCCTCTTGGCCCCAACCGGTCAGCGCAATGAGCGTCACGCTGCCGAACCCCTTCCGCTCGCGAATACGCCGAGCGACCTCGTAGCCATCCATCCCCGGCATGCCGATATCCAGCAGCACGACGTCTGGCCGGTATTTTTCTACTGCGGCCAGCGCCTCCACCCCGTCATTCACCACCTGCACGTCCGCCCCGAGATACTTCAACAGCATCCCCAGCGTTTTCGCCGAATCGACGTTATCGTCGACGACTAAAATTCGCCGCGATTGAATCGCAGTGACCGGGCCCGCACTTGGCGCGATACGCGCGGACCTTCGTTCCTCCACGACGACCGGAAGCCGCACGGTAAACTCACTACCATGTCCGGGCCCGTCGCTTTGCACACTCACCGATCCATCGTGCAGTTCGACCAAACTCCGCACGAGCGTCAGCCCAATCCCGAGGCCGCCCTGAGACCGGTTCGTGGCCCGATCCACTTGCATGAACATATCGAACACATTCGGCAGCACGTCGGCCGCAATGCCAATTCCCGTATCGCGAATCGAAATGACCGCCTCGCCGCTCTCCTTGCGCGCGGTGAACCAAATCTGGCCACCCGCATTGGTGTACTTAGCCGCATTGTTCAGCAAGTTCGAAAACACCTGTCCCAATCGCACCGGATCGCCATGCACGATAACCGGCTCCTGCGGCAACGTGATTGCCAGCTGCACGCCCGCATTATCGATGACCGGCCGACTCGTCTCGATCGCGTTGCGAGCGACCGTCGCCAGCTCGACGTTCTCCTTTCGCAGTTCGATCTTCCCGCGCGTGATTCGCGACACCTCCAGCAAATCGTCCACTAGCCGCACGAGTTGGTTCACCTGCCGCTCCATCATTTCACACAGCCGCGCCGTGGCCGGGTCGTCCGACGCCGTCAGCTGGAGCAAGTTGACCGAATTGCGCAAGGGCGCCAGTGGGTTACGCAGCTCGTGAGCAAGCGTCGCCAAGAATTCGTCCTTGCGTTTATCTGCTTGTTTCAGCGATTCCTCCGCCCGCGTGCGGGCCAAAAGTAAATCGCGCGCTTGAAACTGCCGTCGCCGCGCCCGCAGCCCCGCCTGTGCCGCTGACACCAGCGCATTGAGCCGCGTCGGCCGCTCCAGCAACGTAACATTCCCAAGCAACTGCGCGGCCTCGGCAACCGCCGGCGAATCGGAACCATGCCGCGTGACTAAAACGATCGGCAAGTCCGACCACGCCGGCTGCCGTTCCAAAAACTCTGCGACCGGCCGAATGTCGTCCCGCAGAAACGCTTCTTCTGCCAGAATCACAGTCCCGACGCCGCGCTCCAGCTCGCGCACGAGCGCTTCAACGCTTTCGCACACGACGCACACGATCTCTTTCTCACGCAGCACTCGGCACGTCAGCTCTGAGTCTTTGCTCGTGGGCGCATGAACCAGAATTCGCCGTTCGAGTTCCGTCGGCATGCGTTTCAGCCCTCGCGCTTTTCACCGGGTTGACCGCCCATGGGATTTTCCAGCGTTGGCACGCCGGTAAGCACGCCCCGGAAGTTCCTGAGCGGCTCACCCACTTCGATTCGACCCTTACCCAAGCTGAATTCACGAATCGAACGCTCGTGCGCGCCACCCCGCTTTTTGACGACCGAGATCGCCTGTCGCACCTCGCCGAACGCCTCGAAATAGCGCATCAAGATCACCGCATCCGCCAGGTAGGTGGCATCCACCGGGCTCGTCATATGCATGCCGATCAAACCGCTTTGAGCCGCGATCAGCATCGTCGCCACATTTCGCTGCCCCAAGTACATAAACAGCTCATGCAGCTGAATCACCAAAAACCGCTCGCCGGGCATCGCGTTCAAGTAGCCATTGAGGCTATCGATTACCACGATCGTGGCTTGATGCCGATCCACCGATTGCCGAATGTTCTCCGCCAGCTCGCCCGGCGTAAGCTCAGCCGGGTCGACTGGCTGAACCGTCACCATCCCCGACTCAACGTGCTCCCGTAGCTTCATCCCCAAGCCTGTCGCACGCGTTAAAAATGTTTCGACACTCTCGTCGAAAATAAACATTGCCGTCCGCTGGCCCCGTTCCGCCGCGGAGGAAGCAAACTGACCGGTCAGGCTCGACTTCCCCGTTCCCGGAGCGCCCATGATCAACGTGCTCGTCCCAGTTTCAATGCCTCCGCCAAGCAGCGAATCCAATCCGGTAATGCCGCTCGCCAGCCGCACCCGTTCCGTTGCCGAGCGATGGTCCGCCGCGATCAGTCGCGGAAAAACCACCAGCCCGCCACGCTCAATCTTGTAATCGTGATACCCGCCGCGAAACTGCCGACCGCGATACTTCACGACGCGCAGCCGCCGGCGGTCCGCCCCAAACTCCGGATTCCACTGTTCCAGCGATAGCACGCCATGCGAAATGCTTTGCACCTGCAGGTCGCGATCCGCCACGGTCATGTCGTCGAGCAACAGCACGGTGCAGTTGCGGCCAGCAAAGTATTGCTTAAATGCCAAAATCTGTCGCCGATACCTCAGCGCATTACCCGCCAGCAGCCGCATCTCCGAAAGCGAATCGAACACGACCCGCCGCGGCTTGAGCCGTTCCACTTCTTCCAAGATGGCGGTCGTCGTTTGATTGAGCTCCACCTCCGAAGGATGGAACATCGTGTACTGCTCGTCCCCCTGCAGCCCGCTCTCTGAAGGGACCAATTCGTGAATCGTAATCCCATCGAGCGTCCACCCGTGCGACACGGCCGTATCGAGCAATTCTTCTTTCGTTTCCGATAGCGTGATATACAGCACGGGCTCCTGCCGACGAACCCCTTCCATCAAAAACTGCATCGCGAGCGTCGTCTTCCCCGACCCCGGCACTCCTTCTACCGTATAAAGTCGTCGCGGTGTCAGCCCTCCGCCGAGAATCTCATCCAACCCAGTCACGCCCGTCGCATCGATTTGCACCCCGCCTGTATTACTATCCATCAAAATCCAATGCCATGCTGTGTGACTAGTAAAAACTGCCCATCCAATCTTACACAGCCCCTATTGTGTGTCACAATTACCCGCCCTAACGCTCGAACTCGCACGCCAAAACGCCGTAGCAACGTTCGCCACCTTCGCGCCTTCCGTAGTCGGATCGGTGACCCCACAACGCCAAACGCAATAGGAAAGCTAGCAATATAAAACGCTAATCGTTGCGCGGTTTCCTTACGCCCGCCTTCGCAACTTCATCCCGACCGGATGTGTCAGCAAAACTAGCCCGTGGTCGACGAGCGCCGGCGACGACACGGCCAGAAAACGAATCCACTCGCGCCCCACAGCAGCAAAGCACTCGCGGGGCGCCACTGGCTCTGCCAGCGCATCGTGCGTTCAACTGCGATCAAGCGTCTCAATTAGTAAACCGTAAACGAAGGGCAGCGCCGGTAGTGGCCGCCGAGGCGGATCGAGCAAGTACTAGCTTGCACTCGACCATTTCCAATCATTGGCTCGTTTTACTGGTCCACGTCGATCCGAATTCACATCAACGTAATCGGCATGCCACTCCTCGCCCTCCGCCGCCGATAGCCATTTCGAACGATAACCACGGCGTGCGATTTTTTTGTTGATTTTGGGCCACAACCTGTGCTAGGGTCGGACCTGCCAATCATTCGCGCGCCAGTCCTTCCAAAGGCTGCATACCGCTCTTTGAAAACCTAGCAATCGACGAACTCGTGAGAATTTAGCGGTTGGCCTTGGCCAACGGCCGGCGCTCGCACTGCGCGCCGACGATTCGCGTGCGACGTTCGCCATTAACTCGATCGGATTTTGTCATTCGCCCGCATTCGAAATACAAAATTCGGCACTGGTCGATTAAGTAGTGGGAAAACTATTTTTGCAGCGATAGGACTAGCGAAACGATAAACACAGTTACAACAACAATCACTACGCCGCAAGAAATGGCAATTCCCGGACTCTCAGTAAGTTCTCCAACCGCAAAGCTCGGTGACACAACAAGCAAAAGCATTAGAACAAGCGCAGCCAACGCCTGCGCATCGCCAGGCCAGGAGCGCGTAGAAGTATTTAATCCGAGCCCCAACGAGAGTGAAGCGAAAAAGACCGACATCCAAGCGGTCGCCAAAAGCAAACTGCGAGAGCTAAATTGAAATTTTCGGCCCATAAGTCACGCTTCCGCCGCTCGTTCGATCAGTTCTTTGATCGTCCATACGTGGTCCGTTAGCCGTGAGGCCATCGCTGGGGTTGTATTCTTCAGCGCTTCATTCTTACGCCCAAAATTATACCACGCCACGAAAAGAGACTGCATAGCTTTGTGATGACGTAGGCTCTTGCTGTGGCCGTTGGTCAAACGGGTGAAACGCCGCATGTGCATCCGGTAGGTGAGATTGAACCGCTCAATATGCGAAGTAACTATCTTGTCCTCATCCGGCGTACCAAACAGGGGTAGCTTCTCCGCGCTTATTATCTGGGCCGGCGAGTAACGGGTCGTTTCTTGGGTCGCGCCGTACACCTTGATTAGCTGGGCGAAATCGACTTGCATCCCAAAGGCGAACGGGACGTTATTGCGATAAGCGCCTAGGCCATCGCTCGTTACTTGGAAGCGACCTTTGCCGACGGCGCTTTTGAGTTTCAGGAGAAACGACCAGCAGCTTTCGGCGTCACGCTGGCCGACATGCTGGGCGAGAATGAGTTTGGTGTCGCGCTCGATTGCCAGCCAAGTCCAGCTATCCCCAAACTCTGGCGAAGCATGACGGATAACGCGGGTCTTTTCCTTCATGCCGACAAACGACCAAATCTCGTCTAGCTGTACGTCGGTAACTTCCACGCCCTTTACCGTTTCGGCTAGGAAGCGTTCGCAGTTTTCACCGACCAGCACAACTAGATCGCAGAGCGTATCGCGGCAAAGGCCCGTGAGGCGCTGAACGCTGCGAATGCTCATTCCTTCCAACATGAGGGATAGAGCCATCGTGGCTTGCTTCATATCCAGCCGCATTGTGCCGAGCGGGCCGGATTCATCCACGAACGTCGCGCCGCAGTCGGCACACTTATAACGCTGGTTGCCGCACTTGTTCTTGCCGTGCTTGTGGCGGGTTTCGTGCTGGCAGCTTATGACGATCATCGGGGAAGCTTTCTCTTTTGGCTTCCGCTATAATCGGGGTTACTAGGGACCGATTAGCGAAAGCTAGTTTGTCTTCGCCCACTGTTACCTTGCCGGGTTTCAGTGGGTTTTTTATTGGCCTTGCCGGGCCGCATGGTTTTATTATAATAAACCAAGTCGGCTAGTCAACATGGTTTTCTATAAAATTTCCAAGGTGCAGGATGGCCAAGAAAAAACAGTGGGGCGGCCCTCGCGAAAACTCCGGCAGGCCGACCGGACCGGACGGCCCGGCTGCGGTACTAACCGTTAGCGTTCCCGAAAAGCTCGTTACCGAACTAGACGCACTCTGCGAGGCCAAAGAGTGGAAACGCTCCAAGGCCGTTACAGAGGCGATACGGGGGCTGCTGAAGCGCAAGGGGGGCGCTTAGCGGAGAGGGGGTAGAATCGAACTCTACGGCAATGCCGACCCTACGGCGAGGTGTAAACTCGCTGTGGTGCCAAACCACGGGCCGCTCTCCTTTTGTGATGCTGGTAGCTAAGTGAGAGCGGCGAGTTAAGATAGACGAAACAAATCCGAGGAGGTTCGCCTCAATGGCAAAAAAAACTAGTCCGTCGGCGCGCCGAGATGGCCCATATCTTCAGTACGCTGTTATCTGCGAGCG
>DATBAY010000139.1:0-5404 GCA_036271295.1 Lacipirellulaceae bacterium
GGCGACCGCGCCGGTGCCCAGCGAGCTCGCCCTCGTGACCGGCGCTACGCCCACAACGCGTCCCGCCAATTGGGACAGCGACAACGACGGCATGCCCGACAATTGGGAGCTCGCCCACGGCCTCAACCCACATTCCACCGCCGATTTCAAACTCGATGCCGACGGCGACGGCTACGTAAATCTCCAAGAGTATCCGGATGAAATCGGCGCCTTCCCTGCACCAACGCCAATCACGTACGTCGGCGCAGCGAACGGCCCCACAGCCCGTTACGCGCTCATTACCAACTGGAAAACGAGCGATTACACCACTGCCGATTCACCAACCACCACGTTCGCGGGAAGCAATTGGCAACCCTCCCGGTTCGACGAAGCCCGCATCAACAGCGGAACCGTCGTCGTCGACGCCGTCGGCCAACACGCGGGAACCCTGTACGTCGGCGGCATCACGAACCCGACTCTCGTTGTTTCCAGCGGTTGGCTCAAGGTAGAAAACGACATCATCATCGGCGGCTTCGGCGTCTCCGGCGAGCTGAACCTGACCGGCGGCAAGCTCCGCGCAAAAACGATCAGCAGGCCAAGCGGCTCCTTCAACTTTTCCGGCGGCGAGTTGAGCGCAGACACAATCAACTTCTCGCTCACCAACAACGGCGGCTCCCTCTCGCCCGGCGACAGTATCGGCGCCACCGAGTCCAACGCCCCCCCCACGTACATCGGCCAGACGCACGTCGTCGGCGATCTAATCCTCGCTGCCGGCGCGGTCCACCTCGAACTCGCCTCGATTTCAAGCTTCGACAAACTCATCGTCGACGGAACCGCTGCCCTCGGCGGCGATCTATTGATCTCGCCAATCAACGGCTTTACGCCCGCCAACGGAAACAGTTGGCAAATTATCACGGCCGCAGGATTCAGCGGCCATTTCAGCACGATCACAGCAGGCTACTCGGTCCAACAGCAAGGCAACAACCTGGTCCTGTTTTTTGGGACGCCGCTACTCGCCGGCGATTACGACGGAAACGGCATCGTCGACTCGCGCGATTACGTCGTCTGGCGCGAAGCACTCGCGACCGGCGGTACGCTCCAAAACGAAACCGCCAGCCCCGGCGTCGTCGACCAGGCCGACTACGACGCCTGGCGCGCCGACTTCGGCGCGACCGCCGGTTCTGGCAGCAGCAGTTCAGCGCAGGGAGCGGCCATACCCGAGCCATCCGCAATCGGAATCTGCGGAGCCCTCACGTGCTTGCTACTTCTATGCTTCCGACCGTCCTATAAACGCTCATTTCGGCGTTGCGGGTTTTCGGAACTTTTTTGCAAGAACACCTGCTTTTCTGAAATGCAGCCACAACTACCATAAAAATACGGGAACTCATCACACGGCGGCGTCTACTTTGGCGTCACAGCTTTAGACGGTCACCCTTCGAGGTGCGAAAGGAGAGCCTAATGTTGCGGAGATTTCGGTTGCCTCTTCGAACCCCCAGACAATTCCTGCTCTTGGCAGGCGGACTCACGGCAATGCTGCTACGCATTAGCACGCTCAACGCGGCGATCATCGTCAACGACACCTGGAAGGACGGCAGCGATAACGAGCCTGCGTCTCCTGCGTACTCCGAATATGGAGTCGACTCCGACGCCGACGGCGATCTGGAAAGTGCCTGGTTCCAAGGCGGAGCTGGCTCGCTGAATCCGGTTGCCGCCGGCGGCCCCCAGCGTGCCGATCTCACGGGCACTGGCGCTTCGTCCGCCTCCTGGACGACCTATTTCACCCCCGAAGCAACGCCAGTCACCCTCGCCAATACCGGCGACTCCGTAAAAGTAACCTGGGTCTTCACCCCCTCCGGCGTCAACACGGGTAACACCAGCCAGAATTTCCGCTTCGCCGTTTTAGACTCTCCCTCCGCTGCTCGGCTCACAGCGAACGGCGCTCCCGGCACCGCTGCTTACACCGGCTACGGAGTTTTCGCTAACCTGGGTCAAACGCTCGGCAACAGCAATCCGTTCCGGCTCGAAAAACGCGGCGTTGCCTCCGGCGATCCCCTGGCCACGAGCGGCAATTGGAGCGCGCTCTCCACGACCGGCGCCGCGAGCGGTAATCACGGCTACGACAATAACACGCAATACACCCTGGAATGGACGATGACGCGTAATGCTGCGTCCGGTTTGGACATCGACGTGAAAATGAGCGGCGGCACCCTCGACAACGACGGCACGGCCGAAGTCGCGTTCACCGATAGCGCTCCCGGCGCCCTCGGCGGATTCACGTTCGATACGTTCGCCCTCCGTCCATCCGGCGAAACAACAACGGCGTCGGTTTTCGACACCAGCTTGTTCAAGGTCGAAACCAATACCGTCACCGTGCCGGAACCCGTATCGTTGGTACTGTTGGGGCTAGGCGGTCTCGCGATCGCCGCCAAGCGTCGCCGTGTCGCATGAAGCCGTGGAAGAATTAGTATCTCATAACATGGCGCGGCACCCGAATTGCTAGGGTGCCGCTTTTTTTGCAATCGGCTGATTAGCGTAATGGCTGAAAAACGTGCTTGCTATAATATAAGTACTGGACCGATCAGCGCTTCGAAGCGCAGACGCTGTTTAGTGGAGCGAGGTGGCAGATGATGTCGCGGCCTAGCGTGCTGATGGTCGGCACCGGCGAATACACGACCGGCTACGTGCATGACGGCGCCAGCGGCTCCGATAAAAGCGCCGGCGTCGTCGCGCTTTCTCTGTTCGATATGCGCCGCCAAGGCAAAGTCGGCCGGCTCATGATGGCCGGCACGAACGGCACCAAATACCCCGGTATCCGCCGCCACCTGCACAACGTCGTCGGCCGCGTCTACAACGATCTCGACGTCAGCTTCCAAAGCTTCCCCGATGACGCCGTGCAGCGCGATCCAAAAGCTTACATGTCCGCCATGGACGACATGGAACCCGGCGACATCGTCACCGTTTTCACGCCCGATGACACCCATTTCGCCATCGCCGTCGAAGCCGTCGAACGCGGCCTGCACGTGCTGATCGCCAAGCCAATCGTTAAAACGCTCGATGAGCATCTCACGCTCGCCGAGGCCGCCCGCCGCAGCGGCGTCCTCGTCGCAATGGAAGTCCACAAACGCTGGGATCCCATCTACGCCGATGCTCGCGATCGAATTCGCCAGCTCGGCGACTTCAGCTTCTTCTCCTCGTTCATGAGCCAACCCAAGTCGCAGCTGCAAACCTTCCGCTCCTGGGCCGGCCGATCGAGCGATATCAGCTACTACTTGAACGCCCATCACATCGACTTCAACGTGTGGAGTGTTTCGCACATCGCGCGGCCTGTCTCCGTCTCCGCCATGGCCTCGACCGGCGTCGCCAAAGCCGCCGGCATCGACGCCGAAGATACGATCACACTCGGCACGCAGTGGGAAAACATCGCCACCGGTGCGCTCGCTTCCGCGTTTTATACCGCGAGTTGGATCGCCCCCAAAAGCGATGTCCACTCCCAACAGCGTTTCTACTACCTCGGCCAGAAGGGCGAGGTCCAAATCGACCAGGCCCACCGCGGTTACACGCTAGCCACCGATGCCGGCGGCTTTTCGTCCCCCAACCCGCTGTTCATGAAATACACTCCCGATGCCCAAGGCTACTTCTCTGGCCAATCCGGCTACGGGTATCGCAGCATCGAAACATTCGTCGACGCCGTGCAGCAAATTCGCACCGGCCTCGCGAAACCCGTCGATTTCCGTGGCGGCCTCGCCACGATCGACGACACGGTCCTCGTCACCGCCATTCTCGAAGCCGGCCGACGCAGCCTCAATGCCGGCGGCCTTCCCCACCAAATCGAATACGCCGATAGCGGCGACGCCGTCGCCCTCTCCGTCGCCTGACGACGCGCTACGCTCAGCCTATCTCACGGCTCTTCCAAGCGAAAACGGCATTTGCGCTTGATTGAACGTCGACACATCCTTGCCCTTTCCGTCATGCTCGTCGTGCCGTTGCGGTTAACTCCCACAACCGCGACCGCTACTTCGCCCGCGCCCGCTGATACTCTCGCGGACTCTGCCCAAACTCCTGGCAGAACGACATCGACAACTGCTTCGCAGACGAAAACCCCGTCCGCTCCGCCACCTGATAGATCTTCGCCGCCGTCTCCGTCTCCAACAAATGCTGCGCGAGCTTCAACCGCCGGTGTCGAATGTACTGGTACGGGCTTTCCTTTAGCGCGTCGCGAAACGCATATTCCATCCACCGCCGCGAGACACCGACGTGCGACGCCAATTCCTGCACCCCAATCGGATCATCAATGTGCTTATTCAAATACTCGATCGCTTCGCACAACCGTGGGTCCTTGAACGCGACCGTTTCGGTCGACTCCCGCGCCACCACACCCAGCGGCGGAATCATCTCATCCATCGAATCCACTTTGCGGCCACGAATTAGCTGATCGAGCAGCGCCGCCGCCCGGTAACCTTCCTGCTGATTGTCGCGAATCACGCTCGAAAGTTGCGGTTGCACGTGGACGCAAATCACCTCTTCGTTGTCGACTCCAATGACCGCCACCTCTTGCGGCACCCGCAACCCAATCTGCCGGCACGCATCGAGCACCTGCCGAGCGCGGTAATCCGTTACCGCAAACAGCCCCACCGGCTTCGGCAAACTCGAAAGCCACTTCACCAGCTTCCGCTGCTGGTCGCGCCACTGCAGCCCTTTCGCCCGGTAGGTGGGCGGCATTAGCAGCGCCACGCTCCGCCCACCCGAATCGCGCAGCCGGTCATCGAACGCATGCTGCCGCACCACGGAGTACGCCACGTCCCGTAGCCCAAAATACGCAAACGCCTCGAACCCGCGTTCGATCAAATGCTCGGCCGCCAGCCGCCCCACCATTCCGTTATCAAGGCTCACCCGCGGCACCGGCGTTTTCGATAACGTGCCCGAAATGTTCACCACCGGCGCGTTCAAGTGCTTAACGCACGCCGCTTCACTCGGCGTGTTCAGCGCCGCGATGATCCCATCGCCGCGCCACCCCTTGAGATCGAGCACGCTCATCGCCAACGACTCGGGCGAAGTAATGTACGACCAATTGCAGCTGTGCTCGAGCGAGTACCGCAAAACGCCCGTGATGAATACTTCCTGATGCGCGCCGCGAGGAAACGCGAGGGCAATTTCTTTCGCACGTTTTGCAGCCATAAATTATAATCCGGGTTTGCTGTGCGCCTTGAGCGGGTAGTGAATGAGGCCGCCAAGCGCGTTGCGTCTTTTCGGTATATTATTGCAAGAAATGCCGCTTGGATGCAATGAATGGGCGGCTAGAATCAGAAGTTAGATCGGCCTTCTGAATGCCTGCTCCGAGTGGTAAGTGCCCGGTTGTTGCACCTCACCTCTCGGTTGCGAGATCGAATGAGCCAGGCGACGCCGGCGTTCGAAAGACGATTCGGTG
>DATBAY010000140.1:0-4551 GCA_036271295.1 Lacipirellulaceae bacterium
TCGATGGCGCCTACCGCGCGCCGCGCGAAATCAACTTCTGGCTCGGCCTCATCCTGCTGCAAATCGTGCTTGGCCTCGCGCTCACCGGCTACTTGCTGCCCTGGGATCAAAAAGGCTTCTGGGCCACCAAAGTCGCCACGAATATGATCGCGCTGCTCCCCGTCGTCGGCGAACCGCTGCAACGCCTCGTCGTCGGCGCCAGCGACTACGGCCATCACACACTCACCCGATTTTTTGCATTACACGCCGGCGTGCTGCCAATTTTATTGGCGACCTTCCTCACGCTCCACGTGCTCCTCTTCCGTCGTCATGGTCTTACGGTCCGCGATCCAAAACACGCGCCCGACACCTATTTCTGGCCCGAGCAAGTGCTGCGCGATGCGGTTGCCTGCCTCGGCGTAGCAATCGTAGTGCTCGTCCTGGTTCTCTGGCATTATCCACACGCCAACCCCGAGATCCCGCTCGCACAACAACTCGGAGCAGAACTCGGCGCGCCCGCGAACCCCGCCGAAAGCTACGCCGCAGCGAGACCAGAAACATACTTCTTGTTCCTGTTCCAATCGCTCAAGTACCTCGAAGTGTTTCCGCCAATCGTCGGCGCGATCATCGTGCCCGGGCTGGTGTTGTTTTCCCTCTTCCTAATGCCGTTCATCGGGCGCTGGCAGCTGGGGCATCGCTTTAACATCGTGTGGACATTCGCCTTGCTGATTGGGGCCGGAATTCTCACCGCACTCGCCTGGCACGAAGATCACAACGGCAAAACTCAGGAATCGCAACACTATCTCGCAGCCGTCGCCAGCGCCGAATCCGAAGCCGAACGTGCCGTCACGCTCGCCGATTCGCCGCAAGGAATTCCACCAACCGGCGCGCTTTCGCTCCTGCGCAGCGATCCCAAAACGCAAGGCCCAAAACTCTTTCGCCAGCATTGCGCCGCCTGCCACAGCCACGCCCCCGATTCGCAAGATGCTGCCGCCGACCTCTCACAAATCATCAACGTCGAAAAGCCAACGGCCTCAAACCTGTGGAACTTCGGCACGCTCGATTGGGCCCGCGGAATCCTCGATCCCGCCAAGATCGTCGGCCCCCACTACTTCGGCAACACGAAGTTCAAAGACGGCGACATGGCGAAATTCGTGAAAGAAAACATCGGTGACAAGCTCGCTGAACTCAAAGGAGACGCGCAAACCAAATTTCGCCAATCGATTGAGGACGCCGCGCTCGCCGTCACTGCCGAAAATGGCCGCAAAATCGCAGGCGTCGCGGAAGTCGACAAGCATGTTGATGCAGGCCGTAAAGCGATCGTCGATGTGTTCGCCTGCATCGATTGCCACAAGTTCGGCAAGGAAGGCGACATCGGCATGGCTCCGGACCTCACCGGCTACGCCGCACGCGAATGGCTCACCGCATTCCTAAGCAATCCCGCGGATGAGCGATTCTATCGCGACACGAACGACCGCATGCCAGCGTTCGCTACTCATCCAAATGATCCAGCCAATCGGTTGAGCCCTGAAGACCTCGCCACGCTTGTTTCGTGGTTGCGCGGCGAATGGTACGAGCCGGCCAAGGAATCCGGCGTTAAGTAGCCCGCGTCAGAATCATGCAACGCGAATCGCTGCCGTCTTGGCACGATGCCCCTCTTCAAACTCCCCCAAATCGTTACAGTTTCGCGCGCCCTCATGCCGATGCCATGATCACGGCTGCGCTGCTGCGGAAGGATCCGCACGGTGGCGTCGCTAGCATAAGGTTGTCGCGCTCCCGCGCGACGAAGCGCGTATGTGGTGCAACACGTGTCAGCAAGATACCCCCGGCGTCGCTCACGCAGTCACCGGTCGAATCGTCTGCTCACGCTGCCAGCAGCCTGTTAGCGCCCGTAAAGCGATAATCCAAGCTCGAATTTCCGACGACGGCATTGCCCTCGACGAACAACCGGCAACGGCCGCCGCGAAGGCGCCGACTTTCGCCAAAGACGACTGGTCAAACCAGCAGCGCGTCCGCACGTTGGCCCGTGAATTGAAGCGACCAACTATCGCGGCCAGCAAGACGTCAGCCAGCGTTTTCGCCGATCGCCGCCGCTTCGAACCGCCCCACGATTTTTTCAGTGCACTCGATCGCTTGCCGACGAACGCTCAATCGGCCGCTGATAATTCATCCAACGCTGTGCAATCCGAAGGCAGCCAAATCGTAGGCTGGTTCGTCGTGATTATCGGCGCCCTAGCCTTCGCCGGCGGCGCGGGCCTCATCGCCTACTCGCTGTCGTCGAAAGTGATGACCTACTGGAACCTCGGCCTCGGCCTCGCCCTTGGCGGCCAAGGGACGCTCATCCTGGGCCTCGTCCTCGTCGCATCGCGCCTGTGGCGCTACAGTCGCTACGCCGCGTTGAAACTGCAAGACGTCCACACCCGCCTCGGCCAACTCCAACAAACGGCCGACGTCCTCACAACAATGCGCGCCGGTGGCAGTGCCCCGACGTTCTACGCCGACCTCGCCCGCAGTGCGAGCCCACATACGCTGCTGGCGAATCTCAAAGGCCAATTAGATCAATTGGCCACGCGGTTCGGTAGCGGCGTTTAATATCCCCTTCAAATCGCAGTCTGCTTGCCTGCAGATTCCACTCGCGACTATCATGTGTCGAGAGGACCGCGATGCAATACAAAATCCCACTATTACTCGCGCCACAGCCCGAAGGTGGCTACACGGCAACTTCGCCCGCGCTGCCGGAACTCATCACTGAAGGCGACACTGTAGAGGAGGCCCTTGAAAACGTAAAAGACGCGCTGGCCGCCGTCGTCGAAACGTATCAAGATCTAAGTCGTTCATTGCCAGGCGAGACGCAAGTGCTCGACTTGAGCATCCCTCTTTCGTTCGAGACAGTTGTCACGACGCCATGAAGTACCGAGATGTCGCGAGGAAGTTGGTGACACTGGCTGTGCAGAACTTCCTCGAAAAGGCGGCGGCTCGCATCGAAAATGGCACAATCCGCATACCGGTGACGCCACCGTTGTGCCCGATTGGGGAGGTCGCGATTTAAAGCTGGGAACCGTGCGCGCCGCGGTTCGGCAGTTGGGAATCAATTGGCAGGACTTCCAGTCCGCCTAATCAACCTTCAACCTTCTTCGCAATCTCCCCGACCACATCCGCACTCTTGATGCGCCACTGCTCGAGCGAATCGCGATCGCGGATCGTAACCGTGCCATCCTGCAAAGTCTGGCCATCGACCGTAATGCAAAACGGCGTGCCCGCTTCGTCCTGACGACGATACCGCCGCCCCACCGCCCCTTTCTCGTCATAGAACGTAACGAACCGCTTCTTGAGTGCGGTGTAAATATCCTTCGCCGCTTCGGGCATGCCGTCTTTCTTCACCAGCGGGAACACCGCCGCTTTCACAGGTGCAATCCGCGGATGGAACTTCATCACCGTACGCGTTTGCATATCGCCCTTGTCGTCCGGCGCTTGATCTTCGTGGTACGCCTCGCACAAGAATGCCAGCGTCCCGCGATCAGCGCCCGCCGAAGGCTCAATCACGTGCGGCGTGAACCGCTCATTGGTCACATCATCGCGATACGTCAGATCGCGCCCGCTGCCGCGGTGCTTCGGCACTTTCTTACCCTCCGCAACCTCTACCATCTCAACTTCCAGGCACCCTTCGGCATTCTTCACCAGCTTGCCTTCCATGTGGCTACGAAGATCGAAGTCCCCTCGATGCGCAATTCCTTCCAGTTCGCCATACTCACCTTCCGAAAGGAACGGGAACGCATATTCGATGTCCGCCGTACCAACGGAGTAATGACTCAACTCATCCTTATCGTGCTCACGCAACCGCAAGCGCTCGCCAGCCAGCCCCAGATCGGTGTACCACTTCATCCTCCGATCACGCCAGTACTCGTACCACTTGCGCGATGTCGTCGGATGGCAGAAGAACTCAATTTCCATCTGCTCGAACTCGCGCGAACGGAACGTGAAATTCCGCGGCGTAATCTCGTTACGAAAACTTTTGCCGACTTGCGCGATGCCGAACGGAATTCTCACACGCGTGCTGTCGCACACGTTCTTGAAGTTCACAAAAATTCCCTGAGCTGTCTCCGGCCGCAGAAACGCCGCGTCCTCTTCGCCGCCCATCGCGCCCACAATCGTCTTGAACATGAGATTGAACTCACGCGGCGACGTAAGCGTCCCCGGCTCACTCGCCTCGGGCGCAAGCACCTTACTCAAATCGTCCACTTTCGCGAGCGACATAATCGCCCCATCCCAGGCGATCTTGTCCGCTTCCTTCGCACGCAGCTTGAACAACTTCTGCGCCCGCTGTTCGATGTCCTGAGCCTCGTTCTCACCGAGCGCCGTAACAAACACCTTCAACCCTTGGTACTCCGCCCACCGACCGCGAACCTGGTCATAGCGATACCGATGCTTCGTCTCGCGGCAATCGACCATCATGTCGCAAAACAAATCAAAGTGCCCCGAGCACTTCCACACCTGCGGGTGCATGATGATCGACGCATCAAGCCCGACCATTTCATACGTCGACGGAGCCCCAGCCGGCTTCACCAGCTCGTT
>DATBAY010000141.1:0-3504 GCA_036271295.1 Lacipirellulaceae bacterium
GTGGTCGAAGGGGCACGACAATCGCATGATCAAGGTGCCGGCGACCGAGGGTGGCTTGGGCGCGCTCGAAGAACTGTGCGCGGCGGAGGTAACGCTCAACGTGACGCTCATCTTCACGATGCGGCAGTATAAGGCAGCACGCGACGCGATTTGGCGCGGCGCGCAGCGGCGTAAATCGCTGGAGCAGTTCAAGAGTGTGTACAGCATCTTTGTATCGCGGGTGGATGTGTACACAGAGAAACACGTGCCGAGCTTAACGCCGGCGGCGCAAGGACAGGTAGGTATTGTTGGCGCGAAGCGAATCTGGCAAGAGAACCATTCGTTCTGGTCGTCCAAAAAGACACCGCTGCACCAAGAGATGATCTTTGCGAGCACCGGCACGAAGAAGCCGGAAGATCCGCCATGGAAGTACGTCGAGGCGCTCGCCGGCAGCGACATTCAAACCAACCCGCCGGCGACGAACGACGCAATTGAAAAAAGCGGTCGCACGTTCAAGCGAATGGTCGATCAAATGCCGCCCGCCGAGGTGCTTGCAGATATCGACGCGAAAGTGAACATTCAAGATCTGGAAACCGTGCTGATGCGCGAAGGCGTCGACAAATTTGCCGAGCCGCAAAAGGTACTTCTGAAATTACTAAGCGACCGGCGCAGCAAGCAGGCGAAATAGCGGCGGGTCGCCAAAATCGCCGTAATCTGGTACGATTTGAGCGTTGCCCTGACGCCGATCGTTGCGCGTCCGGCGACCCTAACTCCTATCAAAACATCAGGCAATTTCGCCTTTGGATAAACTCGCATGGCTGTCGATCCTTACGCAATGTGCCCGTGCGGCAGCGGCAAAAAGCTGAAGTTCTGCTGCTCCGACTTGGTGGGCGAGATTGAAAAAATCCATCGGATGATCGAAGGCGAGCAACCGCGGGCCGCGCTCCGGCATGTGGAACAAACGCTCGCCAATAATCCGAATCGCGCATCGCTCTTGGATTTGAAAGCAACGCTCGAATTGTCACTTGGCGAAATCGATGCGGCCAAGGATACGGTCGCGAAATTCGTCGCGACGAACTCAGATAGTCCGACCGCGTTCGCTTGCCAGGCGTTGTTGCAATCGGAGCTTCGGGAATCGAAAGCGGCAATCGAGTCGCTCCAAAAAGCGCTCGGCATGGTCGAGCGCGAAATGCCGCTGCGAGTATACGAGGCGCTCGGCGCAGTGGGCGGCGCGTGCTTGGAGACGGGTCACATTCTGGCTGCCCAGTCGCACCTGTGGCTGCATGCGGCGCTAGCGCCGAAAGAGGATTCGCGAGCACGCGAAGTTCTGGCGGCACTCAATCACTACTCCGGCTTGCCGCTGATTTTGCGAGACCAGCTACGATTCCGGCCGTGGCCCGCGGGTGCCGCGTGGAGTGCCGAGGCCGAAAAGGCATCGCGACTGGCCGATCATGGCAAGTGGCAACAAGCGGCAGCTGCGATTGATCGCCTCGGCGCAAAGTACGGAGCGGAGCCGACGCTCCTGTTCAATCGTGCGTTGCTCGGCGGCTGGTTGGGGGATGATCGCGCCCTCGTTGCCGGGCTGCACGCCTTCGCACAAATGGATGTGCCGCAGGATGACGCGATCGAAGCTGAAGCGATTGCGCAACTGCTCGACGCGGATCTGAAGGAACCGCGACTCGATTCGATCATTCAATCGTACGAAATTAAAAACCTGGACGAGCTCGTGCCACGGCTGATCTCAGACAAACGCGTGCAGGCGTTTGAGATGGATCCCGAGATGTTCGCCGATCGCGATCAACCGCGTCCGCGGCACACGTACGTTCTGCTCGATAAGCCGATGCCGGAGAGTGGCATCGGGATCACGCGTGAAGGCGTGCCACGACTGTCGGGCGTGATGGCGATTTACGGTCGCCAAACAGATCGGCCCGAACGGTTAGAGCTGACGATCGACAAGGGCCCGGCGTTCGAGTCGGCGGTCGCCGCGCTCAAGCAAATCTCCGGAGATTTGCTGGGCGACGTGATCGACGAGAAAGTGATCGGAACTGTATCGCCGTCGGAGCTCGCACTCAATTGGCGTTGGCATCCGCCGCGCGATACGCCGGCTGACTTACGTCGGACACTTGCTGACGAAGAGCGCCGCGCGGCCATCGTCGAGCGATGGCCGACGTTGAAGCAACCAGTGCTCGGCGGCAAATCGCCACAGGAAGCAGCGGGTGACGCCGCGTTACGCATCTCACTCGAGGCGAGCGTACTAATCCTCGAGCAAGGCACGGGCTCGGATCGCGATGCTGAGTCGATTGCCGAATTGCGACGCGATCTGAATCTGCCACAGCTGGAGCCGATCGATCCGGCCGGTGAATCGATCAATGGCTTGCCGTTGGTACGCATACCACGGTTGAAGTTGGAAGCCGTTTCGGATGACGATTTATCGATCTTGTATCGCCGAGCGATTCTGGTCGGCGCCAACGTTGCGTTGTTGAAACTCGCGCGGGAAGCCGTGCGTCGTCCCTCGATTGCGGAATTGATTCCACCGGCGGATGCGTACCAACGATTGATCGCCGCCGAGCGGAATCCGCAACAAGCGCTTGCACTCATTCAAGAAGCTCGCCAGCATTCACAATCGAGCGGCGTGTCGTCTGCCACCTGGGATCTGGCGGAGTTGGAGCTTCACATTACGAGCGGCAACGTCGATGAAGCGAAGGAGATGCTGGCGCGCATTGAGCGCGATCATCGCGATGATCCGCAAGTGGCGGCTGCGCTTTATCAATTGCTCTATGAAACGGGTGTGATTTCTGATCAAGCCCCGATGCAGCCACGAGGTCAGGGCGCAATGCCCGAGGTGGCCCCGGCACTCGCCGGTGCAAGCGCTGAACCCGCGGCAGGCCGCATCTGGACGCCGGGCACCGATCGGCCAGCGAGTGGCGGCAAATCGGCGTTGTGGACACCGTCCTAGGGGCTGAGGATTGGGGACTGGGGACTAGCGAATGTGTAACAGCAGTCATGTTGCGCGTGCTGTTGAGTCCGGCCGGTCGCCTGATCTCCTAACTGTCTTTGTTTTGTTTCCGTCGCCGGTTCGCAGCCCCCAGCCCCCAGCCCCCTAATCACTTGTCACGCCGCCCCAACGACGACGACCGTTTCATGGCCTTGGCACTGGCCTTGGCTGCGCATGGGCAGGGTGCTGTCGAGCCGAATCCAATGGTTGGCTGCGTCGTGGTGCGCGATGGCGAAGTCGTCGGCGAAGGTTATCACGAGCGCTTCGGCGGTCCGCATGCGGAAGTCGATGCCCTGGCAATAGCAGGGGACCGCGCCAAAGACGCCACGCTGTATGTGACGCTAGAGCCGTGTTGCCATCATGGCAAAACATCGCCTTGCACGCGAGCAATTATCGAGGCCGGCGTGAAGCGCGTGGTTGCCGCGGTGCGGGATTCATTCCCCGAGGTCGCCGGACGAGGTATCGCGGAACTAGAAGCGGCAGGGATTCAATGCGACGTCGGTACGCGCGGGCTTGAGGCCAGTTGGTTG
>DATBAY010000142.1:0-4016 GCA_036271295.1 Lacipirellulaceae bacterium
ACCTGGCGATGCCGCGCGATTTCGACCCGGCGATTGGCGACGAGCTCGGCGTCTTCCTTTACGGCATCGACGATCTGACCGAAGCGTGCGAACAAAACCGCCAGGCCCGCGCCGATGAGCTACCCGGCGCCGAGCGGATCATCGACGAAGAAGTGCGTGCTTTCATCGCAGATGCCCGCCATCGAGCGTCCAGCCCCGTGATCGCACGCTTTCGCGAAGGACTGCAAAACGCCCAGGCGGCAGAACTTACCCGACTCTTCGGGCGGCTACCCGAGCTTGACGAGCGCTCACATCGCGAAATTCAGCAGTTCTCCGACCGGCTGGTGGCCAAGATGCTGCACCCACCGCTCGAATCATTGCGCGATGAGTCGCGCAATGGTTCCATTCATAATCTGCTCGAAGCGCTGCAGCGCCTATTTCAACTTGGAGATGAGCGCAAAAAAAACGATCAATGACCCAGCCTCAATGACCGGGTCAGGAAACTCCTAACCTCGGTGATTGAGATTCGGTCATTGGTCATTGCGCATGACCGGGCGCTCATTCCTCGTCTTCGTATTCGACTTCTTCTTCCTCTTCTTCTTCTTCGTCGTCGTCGAAGTCGTCGTCCTCCTCGTCTTCGTCTTCGTCGTCCTCCTCGTCGTCAGCGACCTCGTCGTCTTCGACTTCTTCCCACTCGTCTTCTAGATCGTCGTCCTCGTCTTCGACCTCATCTTCGTCCTCGTCGTCATCTTCGTCGTCGAAGTCGTCATCGTCCTCGAATTCATCGTCGTCCTCGAGATCGTCATCGTCATCATCATCGTCGTCTTCGACCTCCTCTTCCTCGGCGTCTTCGTCCTCGTCTTTCTGCGCAGCCTTGAGCTGGCGTTCCAACAGGGCCACGGCACGTAATTCTTCCAAACTCATCGTGGTATCTCCAATACTTCGATCGTTGACCGTTTGGTCGCATTGAGCGACGACGAACATGATGGTGAGTAGGCGAGTAAATGAATCGGCTATCGCGTCACAAAACTGGGAGCTTATTCAATTACTCCCTTACTCACCGTCCCCAAACCGCGCCCACGATCTTACCAATAGATTGCAAAACACACAGCCTATGCAGCTTCAATACTTTCGGTCAAGGCAGTGCCGGAATCGGAGAATTCCGGGCCCAAATTGCCGTTTGTATCGTCGGTCGCGGCGGCCTGCCTCAATTCGGCCGCCCAGGGAAGCTCATCCAAATTGCATAAGCCGAAAACTTCTAGAAATCGCTTCGTTGTTCCGTAACGGAGCGGACGCCCTAATTCTTCCGAACGGCCCACGATACGCAAGAGGTCGCGGTCCATAAGTAGCCGTAAAATTTCGCCACAAGCCACGCCGCGGACGGCTTCCACCTCGGCCCGCAGCACCGGCTGGCGGTACGCCACTACCGCCAGGGTCTCCAAAGCGGGGGGCGACAGACGAATTTCGCGATCGGCCGTGCCCTGCGGCCTTAACCACTGGGAAAATTCCCGCCGGCTGAGTAGTTGATACCCGCCGGCCACTTGTGCCACTTGGAACGCGCAGCCGCGTTGGTTATAGCGCTGGCGAAGGTCGGCCAGCACCGTTCGCGCCTCCGTGGCATCCGCCAAGTTGGCCATCTGCGCCAATTTTCGCAGCGACAGAGGCTCGCGGGCCAAAAAAAGTACTGCTTCGACCCGGCTGCGCCGCACTACCGCAACCGCCACTGCGTTGGACGAGGCCGAACCACCGACAACTCGACGCCACCCTGGCAGTTGTGGACGGCTGAATCTATCAAGCGTTTCTTTTGCCGCAGCGGGCGAAGCCAATCGCCCAGCCCGAAAGGAGCCTGCCGCTGATAATTGCCGACTTCGAAACATAGTGCGCTTTGGCGAAGGTGCGAATTGCTCTTTTGGCGATTGCGACTTGCGTATTTCGATTCCTAATACCGCAACGTCCCGCCCTCGCGCTGCGCAACCTGCCACGCCTCCACTTTTGCCAAAACTTGTTCGACCGCCGCAGCGGGTTGATCCGCCACGGACTCAAAATGCTGCGTCATCGCGGGCGCGCTAGCCAGGGGCGCGCGGCAGCTGAATCGATACAAGTGGCCGTCGCTTCCCCACGGTGCGAGATTCGTATCCGCGGCCCCGAGTTTTTGCAGTCGAGACATAAGCTCCGACACTCGGTCCGGTGCGTTTTTTGCCGTGGCGTCAATCGGCGGAGTCGCGGGCGCAGCGGCTGGCGCCGCGCCGCGATCGGGCAATAGCTTTGGCGCCTCGGTTTGTCCCAGTGCCGCAGCCGGCGGCATGATCACCGAAGTTGACCCCGAGATAATGACCGGTTGCTGGGGTTCGCCCGCGCGAGGGGTCGTGCGCGGATCCGGCATCGCACCCGCGTAATCGTGCTGGTGACTCTGAATTGTGTTGCGAGCCATTTCGATGCCATGGGCGACCAACGTCTTAACTTGCTCATTTGTCGGCCCATATAGTTGCCAGGCCTTCACCGCAACGACCCCCACGCCCAGCATGACGGTCGCCCGAAATAGCGTTTGAAACGACGGCATATAAAACCTCACAGAGCCCATCTGCAAAACGTTTAACCGCGACGCCGAGCGGAGCGGCGTGCCAACGCCCAGCGCGGCCGCAGATGATACTGGCCCGCGTTAACACCCCACAATGCCACATCGGCCTCATTTTCTCGAGCGATTTTCGCGAAACACGCCCCAGCTTATGATGGACCAATGCCCGCACCCCTGTACTTCGACCACAACGCGACCACGCCGGCTTTCCCCGAGGTGGTCGAAGCCATGCGCGCCTGCTGGGCCAAGCCGTATTTAAACCCGGCCAGCCAGCACTCCTTCGGCCGCGCGGCCCGCCGCGTTTTGGAAGACGCGAGAGATCGTATTGGCGAACTGCTGGGCGCAGCCTCACAAGATCGCGTCATATTCACCAGCGGCGGCACGGAAGCGAATCACCTTGCCTTTAACATCAGGATTCCACGCCGGGAACAACCTCCGCACACTAATCCACCGCTGGAAACTGAACTATTTAGCTTTGTTGTTTCCTCAATTGAACACCCCAGCGTCTCATCCCAAGCGGATGAGATGGAAAGCATTTTGGACAAATTTGGGCAGACTGGCGGCCGGGCTATCAAACGCGTCACTGTCGGTTCAGACGGCGTTGTAATGCTAACCGATTTGGAGCAATGCCTTACCCCGGCGACACGGTTTGCAGCGATAATGCTCGCAAACAACGAAACAGGCGTGATCCAGCCGATTGCCGAAGCCGCGTCAATTTGCAACCGACACAAAGTTCCACTCGTTGTAGACGCGGCGCAGGCCGCAGGAAAACGGGCGATCAATTTTTGCGAACTTGGCCTCGGAACGATGACCATCGCAGCCCACAAATTCGGCGGCCCGCTCGGGATTGGAGCGCTCCTCGTGCGAAATGGCATTGAGATTTCTCCGAAATTCCGAGGCGGCTTCCAACAAGCTGGCACGCGCCCGGGCACGGAATCCGTCGCGCTGGCGGTCGGCATGTGTACGGCGCTTGAACTGTGGCACGAACGCCGCCATGAGTGGTCGGGCCGAATTACTCAAATGCGCGACGAATTCGAGACCGCTCTTTGCCGTGAAGGCGCGCTCACAAACTGTACGCCGGTCATCATCGGCAAGGCGTCGCCTCGACTCCCCACCACGTCGAACATCGCGTTCGTCGGTCTCGACCGGCAGCAACTTTTTCTGGCGCTCGATCAGGCCGGCGTCGCGTGTTCGACTGGCTCGGCGTGCGCGAGCGGCTCCAGTGAACCGTCGCCAACACACATCGCAATGGGACTCGATGCCGCCGTGATTTCGAGCGCGCTCAGATTCAGTTTCGGCGTAAGCACGACGCGTGACGATGTCGCAGACGGCTGTCGTCGCATCATCAATGTTTGCAATGGGTTGCGTCGCTGAAAACTGGCGTGTTTTTCCACCGCAACTGCTCCCTTGCCAGCCCCAAATCGGGTAGAATTTGGATTCCTATTTTCCATTGCCAAAACGG
>DATBAY010000143.1:0-4671 GCA_036271295.1 Lacipirellulaceae bacterium
CGCCCGCGAACTCCAAGTCGCTCTGCAGACACAATTCCCCAACTCAACGATCCGGGTTTATCGCTACAGCGAAAGCCTCGTGCTCACCGGCTTCGTCGATCGCCCCGACTTCGTTGGCCCCATAATGCGGTTGGCTGAAGACTATGCCCCGAAAGTGATTAACAACATCAGCGTTGGTGGCGTGCAGCAAATCCTGCTCAAAGTAAAGGTGATGGAGGTTTCCCGCACGAAACTCCGTCAATTGAGCACCGATTTCTTTGTCGGTGGCAGCGGCGGATTCTTCGCCTCGGCTCCGAGCGGTTTGATTCAAACGATCGATACGACCACTGAAAAAGTCACAGGCTTATCGCCGCGCGGCGGCCCTGCATCAGCTTCATTTGGCATCGTCCACAACGGTACCACCTTCTTCGGCTTCCTCGACTGGCTGCAGCAAAACCAGGTCGCCAAAATCCTCGCCGAGCCGAACATTGTTGCCGTCAGCGGTCGGCCGGCACAATTCCAAGACGGTGGCGAAGTCCCGATTCCTGTACCGCAAAGCTTAGGCACCACCACCATTGAATTCAAACCGTTCGGCACCATCGTCGATTTCTTGCCGATCGTCCTCGGCAACGGCAACATCCGACTCGAGGTTCGCCCGCAAGTCGTCGAAACCGATTACTCGCGAGCTATTACGGTTTCTGGTATCACCATTCCCGCGTTCAATACCCGCCGAGTTGATACGGCGGTTGAAATGAAAGCCGGCCAAACGTTCGCCCTCGCCGGTCTCGTGCAGGAAATAACCACGACATCGAAGAGCGGTTTGCCCTACGTTTCGGACATTCCCGTCGTCGGCGTTCCATTCCGCAAGACGTCTGACAACACCGAGGAGACAGAACTCTTAATTGTGGTCACGCCAGAGTTCGTCGACCCGCTCGACGCCGGCCAAATGCCATGCGAAGGCCCGGGCATGTTCACAACCTCGCCCACCGACCGCGGCTTGTATTGTGCCGGCCAAATGGAAGTGCCCACCTGCTGCCATCCGACCCAAGGTTTGGCGTCCGGCGGCCAAGACCCCTGCGCCAACTGCGCTTGCGGTCATTGCAACACTGGCTGCTCGACCTGCGGCAACGCGAACGGCACCGGGACCGGTCCCGTGATGCTCAATACCGTGCCGGCAATTGGCAACGGTGTCGCGCTCCCGGGTGGCACCGGCTACGACGATTCTTCGAACGCCGCGCCTCCTGCGACCGTGATCAGAAACCCGAGCGCTCAACCAACACCCGCTGTAGAACCCAGTCGCAGTCTGCCCTTGAAAGCTCCCAACGATTTACCGTCACCACAGCAAGGCGCTCAGAACCTTCCGGACGACATCTCGCTACCGGTGGAAGTCGAAGATCATTCGGGCCCACCCACTGCGCGGCCGGTTACGCCGGCGATACCGGTTGCAACGCCGAAGGCGGCGCCGGCGGTTGCCCCCGTGCCCCCGCAACCTGCTGCAGCGCCGCCCGTTGCCCCCGCGCCCATGCCAGTGACCCCGGTTGAGCCTGCAGCCGAAGACGGAGCCGTCAGCCAAGGCGGCGCGCCGATTTACACCACGCCGCGGCCCTACAGTCCGCAGCGTCAGCCTGTCTTCTTGCGTAACGCGTCCAGACCTTACAACCCGCAACCCTCAAGCACCCCAGCCGCTTCGGCGCCACGACCAGGAGCTTTGATTGGCCCGGTCGGATACGACGTCGAGTAGCACCCATAAGCTACGATTTGGTAATAGGGGTCAGAGCTCGGATGCCAGAGAGCAGGGCGAAAGCAACAGTTTCGATGTTGCGTTGCTTCCACTCTCTGAAGCATCACGACCCTTTTGACCCGTGACCCCTGACCCCTGATCTCTCCTCAAATGCCCAACGTATTGCGAATTGCCGTAGTCGATCCGAAGGATGCATCGCGCGACGCGCTCAAGACGATGCTCCTCGGACTCGACACCGTTTGGCTCGAGGCCGAGTGCTCGCGCTACGAGTTCTTCGCCGATGTCGTCAACCAAACCAACCCGGACGTTGGTTTCGTCGCGCTCGATTCGAACCCAGATAAAGCGCTGGAATTGGTCGCCGCCTTAGTCAAGTCTTCGCCGAACTGCGCCATCCTGGTAACGAGCTCGTCAACGGATGGAAATCTCATCCTGCGAACGATGCGGTCCGGCGCGAAAGAGTTCCTCACGCAGCCGCTCAAAACCGAAGACCTTTCCACGGCGCTGCAACGCGTTGCCCGCCAGCGCGTCGGCGGCGCAGCAGGCTCGGGTCGTGGTTGCTCGATCATCGCCGTAACTGGCGCAACAGGCGGCGTGGGAACTACCAGTGTCGCCGTGAACCTCGGATGCTCGTTGGCTGCCAAGGCCGAAAACTCGGTCGTCCTCGTCGACCTGGATCTTTGTCTGGGCGACGCCGACGTGTTCCTAGACACAATTCCGGAATACACGCTGTCAGATGTCGCTCAAAACATCTCGCGGCTCGACCTCACGCTGCTCAAGCGATCGCTTACGAAACACGACACCGGCCTCTACCTCCTGCCGCGTCCCGTTCAATTGGAAGACGCTCGGCACATTACCGTCGACGAGCTGTCTCGCGTTCTCGGGTTGCTCAAGGCGTCATTCACACACGTAATCATCGACACGTCCAAAAGCTTCAGCGCACTCGACATGCACGCGCTTGCAGAAGCTGATGACGTTCTGTTGGTAACGCAACTCGATCTGCCGTGCTTGCGCAACGTCGTGCGGTTAATGCTGTCGTTCAAGGAAAATAATAAGTTCGAAGAAAAAGTGAAGATCGTGGTCAATCGCGTTGGCTACGAAACGGGCCAGATTAGCCTGCGCAAGGCTCAGGAAACTTTCGGCCGAGATATCTTCTGGCAGATACCGAACGACTACCGCGTCATGGTCGAGGTCCGCAACAACGGCGTCCCGCTCATCCAGCAAGCTCCGAAAGCAGCCATCACGCAATCCATCAATCAGCTTGCGGTTGCTCTTCAAGGAGACACGAGCGAAGAGCCCGCCGAAGCCACGCCTAAAAAAGGCTGGCTCAATCTTTGGCCGGCCCGCGCCTAGCAGACGCAATTGAACTGCGCCTGGCACGCTGTCAGCGTGTTGCTAGCTGTTCATGAACGCCGCTTGCACGCCCCCAGCAGTCCAGGCTGTCGCCACGCTGGTAAAGCTTAGCGATTGCGCCCGACCCTGATTAAGTTGACGATGCCGTAAGCCGATAGTTCATTACCGGTTGTAAGAACGGGGGTCTCCGCGTTCCAGGGCGTCGGCGTCATGTCTACCTCGGTCATAGTTGCGACCTACAACAGTCCAGAGTCTCTTCGCAAGACGCTGCTCGGGCTGACGGTCCAAACACATGCCGACTTCGAAACCATCGTCGCTGACGATGGCTCCGGTCCCGAAACCGAACTCGTCCTTCGTAAGCGTGCTTTTCGCTCGTTAGGCATTCGCCATCTTTGGCAGCCCGATTATGGTTGGCGCAAGCCTCGGTTGCTCAACTGGGCAATCGCGGAGTGCCAGTCGGACTACATTATCTTCATGGATGGCGACATGATTCCGCGAGCCGATTTCGTGGAAAGTCACCTCCGCGAACGTCGGCCTGGAACTTATATCTCCGCGTCTCGCGTCCACGTTCCCGAGATAGTTCATCCGAGGTTTACGGATGACGACATCCTCAATAATCGCGTGTTTGATGTCCGCGAATTGGCCAAGCTCGAACCCAAGATGCGGAAACAACGTACGCGGCTTCACCCGCTCTGGCCAGCTGCGCTCAACTTGCTCACATACCGCCCCAACGTTTTCATGGGCTGCAACGCTTCGGCCTGGCGAGAAGATCTGCTCGCCGTCAACGGCTACGACGAAGAATACGGCTACGGCAGCGAAGATCGCGATCTCGGCATCCGGCTCACGAATAGTGGCTGCCGGTCCCGCTGGTTGAAGTTCTCCTTGATCATGCTGCACTTGAAGCATCCCATCAAACTTGACGAAGAACAGTTGCGGCGAAATCGTCAGCGACTGAAAATTGCTAAATCAACTCGCCGCGCGTGGACCGAGATCGGGATAGATACAGTCGCAGAGCGCATCGCCGAGGAAATTACCGGCACCTCGCTACGCGTCGCCTAATTAGTTCCCGTCGGCTGCCTCTATTCCTACGCCCTAAGACACGGCGGTGTCGTCTGGCGGCCTAGGCGGAAGCTGCCGTTACAATCGGTACGACCTGCCCTTAGAGGTCATTTGCTGCCGCCTATCTTAAGCGCCGCCCGGCGCATCTCGGCAAGCTATCCTTTCATGCGAGCATTTCCGCCGGAAATCCCGGGCCGTGCCGATCGATTCGTAGACCATCGCATTTCGTACCTAGAAAAGACTCCGATGACAAAACTCGCCAACGCACCCGCCTCCTTATCTCAGAAGGATAAGGAGCTCGAATTCGAAAACATCAAACGGCGAATTCACACGAAGCTCGTCGATAAGCTCGACCTGTCGCGCGTCGGTGAACTCGAGGGCGATGTCCTCCGCCGCGAAATTCGGCTCGTCGTCGAGCATCTCTGCGACACCGAAGATACCTACCTCAATCGAAGCGAGCGCGATCGTCTCATCGACGAAGTGCTCGACGAAACCTTCGGCCTCGGGCCGCTTGAAATGCTGCTCAAGGAACCATCGATCAG
>DATBAY010000144.1:0-3986 GCA_036271295.1 Lacipirellulaceae bacterium
CGACAGCGTGCGGATGAGTGTGCTACTCGAGAAGCTGTACGAGCTCATTCTGCGGCAGCGTTCGGGCGCCGTAACCATCACGCCGCTGGGCACGCCGAACGCATTGCTGCTCATCGGGCGGACGGATAACGTGAAGTCGGCGATCGAGCTCATCCAAAAGCTGGACCAGCCCATCATTCCGACCGCGCAATTCGAAGTTTTTCCGCTCAAGCATGCGACGGCGTCAGAAGCGAAATCGCTGATCGACGAGTTTTTGGGACAGGGCCAAACAAGTTCCTCCAGCAGTTCCGGCGGCACTAGCACACGGTCGAGCGGCAGCACCGCTTCATCGAGTACAAATGTTACGCCGATGGACGTGGCATCAAACGCGGCGCTGGAGCCCAAGGCAACGGTCGTCGCGGACCAGCGTACGAATTCGCTAATTGTGATCGCCAGCCCGCGCGATATCGCGCAAGTACTGGCGCTGGTTCAGCGAATTGATACGCCCGGCGCCTCTGCGGAATTGAAAGTTTTCACGGTCGTCAACGGCGATGCCCAAGCACTCATGGAGATGCTGCGTTCGCTGTTCTCGATCCCCGGCGAGTCACAAGGCGGCGGTGGCGGTGGAAACACGAATAATCCGAACGCCGGTGGCGGCGGCGGATCGCTCGGGCAAGCGGGACCGGTGCGAATGCAATTCTCCGTCGACACGCGGACGAACAGCATTGTCGCCGTCGGCACGCGCGAGGACCTGGCGGTCGTCGAAGCGATTTTGTTGCGGCTGGATGAAGGCGATCTGCGCGAACGCCAAACGATCGTTTATCGGCTGAATAACGCGTTTGCCCAGAATGTGGCCCAGGCGCTGAACGCCTGGCTGCAGACCGAGCGGCAAAATGAACAGCAATCGGAAATTACACTCAGCCCGTTCGAGGAAATCGAGAAGCAGGTCATCATCGAGCCAGAATACGCGACGAACAGCTTGATCGTCAGCGCCACGCCGCGGTACTTCAACGAAGTGATGAAGGTCATTAAAGACCTCGACGAGCGGCCGCCTATGGTGCTCATTCAGGTGCTCATTGCGCAGGTGCAGCTCAACGATACGGACCAGTTTGGCGTCGAACTTGGCTTGCAGGACTCCGTGTTGTTCGACCGTTCGCTGGTGCAGGATGTCCAACAAATCACGAACACGACAACGACGCAAACGGCCGGCGGCGCCACGGTCACCACAGAAAATCAAAATGTGATCAACGCCAACGGTGCGCCGGGCTTCAACTGGAATACGCCGCAGGCACAGCCACTTGGCAACAACTTGAGCTCAGGCGCGCTAGCGACCGCCGGCCAAGTCGGTGTTCAAAGTTTGTCGAACTTTGCGGTGAATCGTGTTGACCCGAGCTTGGGCTTCAGCGGGTTCGTGTTCTCGGCATCGAGCAACGCGGTGAGCATGCTGCTTCGCGCTTTGCAGGAAAAGCGACGCTTGGAAGTGCTGAGCCGGCCGCAAATTATGGCGCTTGATGGTCAGGAAGGCGCCGTGCAAGTTGGTCAGGACGTACCGACGGTTACCGGCGTCAGCCTGACGCAATTCGGGCAAACGAACAACATCGTGTACCGGTCGGTGGGTCTCATCCTGCAAGTCGTGCCGCGCATCAGTCCCGATGGTCTGGTCGTGATGCAAATCATCGCCAACAAATCGCAAGTCTCTGGCGATCCTGGCATTCCGATTTCGATCGCGGCCGGTGGTCAGGTCGTGAGTGCTCCGCGAATTGATGTGTCGCAAGCACAAACGACGATTAGTGCCGTGAGCGGCCAAACGGTGGTGCTCGGCGGTCTCATCGAAACCACGAAAAACGATATCCATCGGCGCGTGCCGATCATCGCGGACATTCCGCTCCTCGGTGACTTGTTCCGTTACGACAGCGTTGCGGAAGAACGCCGCGAGCTGTTGATCGTGATGACGCCGCAGATCATCTACAACAAGATGGACTCCGACCTGACGAAGCAAATCGAATCGTCGCGCATGAGCTGGGTGCTCTCAGACGTGCTCAATATCCATGGCGAAGCGGGCTTGCGTAGCCGGTGCGACGAATGGTGCGACGGCGAAATGGAATCGGTGTTCCCGAACTTCACGCCGGAAGAAGGTTACTTGCCACTGTCATCACGCAAGTTCGGCCCGGATGGCCAAATGGAGACGTGTGCACCGGGAACGACGATGCCGATGCCAGCAGGATCGACACCTACGCCAGCTACGCCCGACACGTTGCCAACGCCAGCCACACGGCAATCGCCCGGCACGGCGCGGCCGACCAACGAGCGATACAACACAACCGATACGACTCAGCCGGCGGTGCGAACGGTTTCGTACCAAACGACCGGAGCGCAGGTCGCGCCCGTCGCAACGGCTCCTTAGTATTACGCTTCCAAACACTGCCGGTGCATGAAGCACCGGCGAGCGCGGACGACCGGCCCCACAGAGGCTGGCAACATCACGATGATGAACGCATACACAAAATTTCGAGCAGGCATGGGCGGGGCGGCACTTGCCGCGGCGCTCATCGCCAGCGTGGGCTGCACAAGTATCTCGGATTGGAAGCCCTCGACCAAAATCTTCAGCATGGACAGCACCTGGCCGTTCAAGGACAAAGACAAGCCGCACGAGGGCAAGCCGGTGAAGATGGTTTGCACTTGGACCGATACGGTGATGACGACGGCCGGGCAGAAGCCGCAGCGCGGTTTCGGCGGCCGAATCATGTTCTACGAGAAGGACGAGAAGAAGCCGATCCTGGTCGATGGCCAGTTGGTTGTTTACGCATTCGATGAAACGGGCCGCGCGCAAACGGATAACAAGCCCACGCGCCGCTACGTGTTTCCGACGGAGCAAGTTCCGCTGCACATGAGTAAGTCCGAGTTGGGCGCATCGTACAGTTTTTGGTTGCCTTGGGATGAAGCGGGAGGACCGCGGACCGAAGTCGGCTTGATTTGCCGCTTCGAGCCAAAAGGGGGCGCGGTCGTCACCAGCGAACAGGCGAAGCAGACGCTGCCCGGCACCGAGCCGGTGCAAGTGGCCGCCGGCACTCCGAAGGCGCCGAAGCTGCCCGAGGGTGTGCTTTCAAAGCCGCCCGCACAGACTTTGCAGAGTCTGCAGCAGCAACGAAATGAGCAGATGGTCGCGAAACAGGCGAACTACGAAGCGCCTATAAATGGCGACCCTCAGGCAGCCTCGGCTAACATGGCCTCGAATGGCGATATGTTGCCGTCGAAGCGGCTCACTGCCACGACGATTACGCTGCCGAATAATTTCGAAATGCCAAGTGCCGCGGCTCTCGCGGCTCAGTCGCAATCCGTGCAGGGGCGAAGTGGTTTGCAGCCTTACCTGGGTCAGCCGGTGTTGCAGCAAACTCCGGCGTCTGCCGCGGCGATGCAACAAACGGCGAATCCGCCGTTCGGGCTGAATCGAGCCATGGTCGGCACGCAACCTGCGCCGACTAACGCGGCGTCGCAGGTCGCACTCGCGCCGATGCAACCGCTCATCCAAACTCCGGGCGGATTCCACACGACGTCTGCCTCAACAGGGCCGACACCACCGCAGCAGCTTTCGAACGGGAACCAGCAGGCGTCGATTCAAGAGTTGCTGCAACAGCAGCAAGCGTTGCAACAGAAGCTACAACAACTGCAAACGGCATCGGCGCTGAACGGCGCGCCGCAAATGGCCACGCAACTTGGCGGCACGGGAAGCGTCAGCTACCCGGCTGCGGGGGCGTCGCTTCGGTAGGCGGCACCGCCGAATCCTCGGGGGCCGTCATCTCGTTCCGCACGTCACGTACTCCTTGCTCGAGTGAAACGAGCTGAGTGATCGTTTGACGTTCGCTATCACTTGCCGCGGCGCCGCTGATCACGGCCGTGTCACCTTGCACGGTGATAAGCGGCTGCGTCATGTGGTGATCGCCTAAAATTTTCGTCATGCGTGTTTGAATGCGTGTAGCCACCGCGTCGTTCGTTGGTCGCGTCGGATT
>DATBAY010000145.1:0-3231 GCA_036271295.1 Lacipirellulaceae bacterium
AGAGGGGACTCCTCTCCCCCAATTCCAGAAACATCCGCGGCGCAGCCGCGCCACTCAATTAACAACAACTCAACCACCAACCACCTTTTAACTCGCTAACGCTCCGAAGATAAAATTCCACTTCACGTTGAACCAGGACAAAGGCGGCTCTCGCCTCGCGAACTGAGAGTTTTCGGTCTTGGGCCAGCCATAACTAAAAAGTAGTCAGGTAGAGCGTTGCTACGGATATCAAGGAGTCGATCATGTGTCGCGTAGTATTTGACGTTAACGGTTTTGTTTATTAGCGGACCTGATCGAAAGCTCCCGTCGAAGCCCTTATTTACGGCGGACTGTTCTAATTGAATATTGAAAATTTTGGCAGCGATCCATTCGCCAATATGGCCTATCAGTGCGGGCCGCCCGATTATTCTGGTGATTTTCGTCGCGACTTCGTTTCGCTGACGAATCAGCGTTGCGAGTTCAATAATCTCTTTCGTGTCCGACATGGTCTTGCCTTGTGGAAGCGCCAATCGTGTCGATAAGTGCGCGGATGCGATGCATCGGATTATCGCGCTATTGGTCGGTCAGAGAAGAGGAATTCTGTATCGCCGCTGCGCGGCTCTTGGCATGGGGGCGTAAGTGTTCCGGGGGTTTACACCCCCGGCTAATGTTGTGTTGCCGCTTTCGCGGCAAGGTTTTGCCGGGGAGCGGCTGGATATCTTAGCCGTGGGTGTTAACCCACGGATTGCGTGGCGAGCGTGGAAGCAAGCCGCGTAGCGGCGATATCAGTCCCAGAGATAGCGATCATCGTATTCGACCGCGTGTTTATCGAGTAAGCCGATGAGTTCGGTTTTGTAATCGCTCGATTGATGATGTGATTTTTGATTGCGGACGTAATTTCGGACAGATTCGACTTGCGATGCGCTGACGGTGAATGCGGCGAAGCCATCTTGCCAGGTGAATGATGCCAGTGTCGGTTTCGATTCGTGGATCCATTTTGAGGAGCCGGCTTTGATGGATCTCAGCGCGTCGGAGATTGAGGTTTTTGGTGGGATGATTGCCAAGATGTGCAGATGATCCGTCGTGCCGTTTATTTCGATGCAGGTTCCCTCAATGTTGCGGATGATTCCGTTGATGTATTTGTGTAGTTCGAGTTCGATGACGTCGGTGATGAGTGGTTTGCGGTGTTTGGTGCTGAAGACGATGTGGTAGTAGAGTTTGGTGTAGGTGCCGGGCATTGCGCGTTCTCCCCTTACGACCCAAGGTGTCGCCGCTGCCCGGCTTCGGGTTCAGGGGCGATTGTAACCGTGGTTTACCCCCACGGCTAAGATATTTTGCCGCTTCGCGGCAATGCGCGTACCGTCGGCGCGAGACGGCAATTTTATTGCGTAAAGGCAACACGATTTTAGCTAAAGCGCTTCGCACACCAAATCGCCGATTTGGCTCGTGGTGTAGCCCATTTTGCCGGCGGCTTGGGATTTCATTTTGGTGCCGGTGACTTTCATGATGGCGTCCATGACGCGCTTGGCGGCTTTCGGGTGGCCGAGTTGGTCGAGCATCATGCTGACGGCGTTGATGGCGGCGATCGGGTTGATCTTGCCGGTGCCGGTGTACTTCGGCGCGCTGCCGCCCATGGGCTCGAACATGCTGACGCCTTCGGGGTTGATGTTGCCGCCGGCGGCGACGCCCATGCCGCCTTGGATGATGCCGCTGAGGTCGGTGATGATGTCGCCGAACATGTTGGTGGTGACGATCACGTCGTAGAACTCAGGGTTCTTGACGATCCACATGCAGCAGGCGTCGACGTGGTTGTAGTCTTTTTCGATGTCGGGATATTCCTGGCCGACTTCTTGGAACGTGCGCCACCAAAGGTCGTGGCTGAGGATGACGTTCGTTTTGGCGACAAGCGTGAGCTTTTTGCCTTTGGGGTTGTTGCGCTTTTTGCAGAGCTCGAAGGCGTAGCGGATGCAGCGCTCGCAGCCGCGGCGGGTGTAGAGGGCGGTTTGCGTGGCGACTTCGTTGGGCGTGCCTTTGTGAAGGAAGCCCTGGACGCCGCAGTAGAGGTCTTCGGTGTTTTCGCGGACGACGATGAAGTCGATGTCTTCGGGGCCTTTATCGCGGAGTGGGGACTCGACGCCGGGGAACAACTTCACGGGGCGAAGGTTGATGTATTGGTCGAGGCCGAAGCGGAGGTCGAGGAGAAGCTTGCGCTCGAGGATGCCGGGGGCGACATCGGGGTGGCCGACGGCGCCGAGGAGGATGGCGTCGAACTTGCGGAGTTGGTCGAGGCCGTCGTCGGGGAGCGGCGAGCCCGTTTTTAGGTAGCGGTTGCCGGACCAATCGAGGTCGGTGAGCTCGAAGCTGATGTTCTCTTGCTTAGCGACGGCCTTCAGGACTTTGACGCCTTCGGCGGCGACTTCTGGGCCGGTGCCGTCTCCGCCGATGACGGCGATTTTCTTGGTGGTGGACATGAGGGAAGCCTTTCAAATTGATTTTTTTTCACCACGACGGGCACGACGGAAGAAAATTTGACCGGATGAACAGGATTTACTGGATGCGAAGATTCGTGGAAAGGATGCATCGGTCGAGATGGCTTGATCCTGTCGATCCTGTAAATCCTGTCAAAAAACTGGTCGTGTTCGTCGTGTCGTAGCGGAGATCTTTTGTGAGATTGGGAATTTCGGATTTTAGCAGAGAGAGGTGGGGTTCTGTAGTCGACTAGGGGATGCGGTTTGCCAGGATTGCTGTGGGGTGGCCGGCGATTTTGGTGAGGAGGAGTGTGGCGGCGTTTGGGCCGCGAAGTTTTAGGTCGCGGCGGAAAGTTTCTGGGGTGATGTCGACGCCGCGTTTTTTGATTTCGAGTTGGCCGACGTTGCGGGCGCGGAGGGCTTGAGAGAGGTCGCGGGTGCGGAAGGGGAGAATTTCGCGGACTTCGAAGCAGTCGAGGGCGGCATCGGTGATTGGTGTGGGACCGGTGAGGTAGGTCGGCTCCTGGCCGAGGGCCGAGAGGTTGTGCTCGGCAGCGAGAACGCCGGTGAGGTGGGCGGCGAGGACGGCGGGGTCGACGTCGAAAATGTAGCGACTTAGTTCGCCTGCGATCGGGATCGGGTGATTGGGTACGCCGATGATGGTGCGCGGCGGTGCATCGGGGGCGACGACGCTCCGGCTCGCCGGATTTGAAAACAGGACGGTTGCACGGTGAGAAGAGCGATGTTTCGCCAAGCTGCCGTGCCAGGCGACGAGTTGTTTGCA
>DATBAY010000146.1:0-5525 GCA_036271295.1 Lacipirellulaceae bacterium
CGCGCTTATGCACGCAATGGTCAAGCGATTGCGCAAATAGTCGGGGATATATCTGCGTCGGCATGGGTGCGGGAAGCGACAGGAATCTATCGGGTTGGAATGGGCCAGTGCGATGAAGCGCAATTGGAGTTTGCGCCAGCGATTGAACTCAACAGTCAAGTCGGCGATTGGCAACACTGGGGCGAAACAATGGCGGCCAGCGCTCAAGCCGCTTACTTCCTCGGCGACTTTCGGCTCGGCTTCAATACCTGGAGCGATTTCTACAATCGAGCCAACTCTCGTGGTGACGATTTACAAAAAGCCTGGGGACTGAACGGGCGCGCCGAAGGATATTTGAGGCTCGGCGGTGACGGGCACGCAGAAATCGCAGTTGGATTGCTCGACGAATCGTTGAAATTACTTGCTCAAAATATGGATCGCGTTTCTGAATTCGGCGCCTACGGCCTGAAGGCGCTGGCACAAGGGCGGCGCCAGGATTGGCTTGCCGCCCGCCGGGCAGCCGATTTCGGTATGAAGTTGGCCTACAAGCTTGGCGCGCCCAACGGCTACTACTCGCTCAACGGCTATTTTGGCGTCGCGCGCACCTATTTGACCTTATGGGAACAATCGACGGGTACTGATGGATTGGACTTACCAAAGCTCACGTCCCAAGCATGCCAGGCTCTTCGTAGATACTCGCGTATTTTTCCTGTGGGACGACCTAGCAGCTTTATTTGCGATGGCTTGTCGCTTTGGCTCCGTGGTAAGCATCGACGTGCGTTCGCACGATGGCGCAAGGGCTTAACTGCGGCGCAAAGAATGAAGCTGCCGTACGCCGAAGGACTGCTACACTTCGAATTGGCCCGGCACCTATCGACCGAAGACGTCAACCGACCGAATCATGTCGATGCCGCGTTGCGCCAGTTTGAACGTCTCGATGCCGTTTTTGACTTAGCAGCTGCACGGCTGTTGTAGGTTAAGAGGCGAAACCTCTCGGGCTCCCCCGGTTTTGCTGGCGTTCCCCCCACACCATTCAATTCGCGCGCTTTGCCAGCGTTCGGCCAGTCAGTTGTCGAAGAGGATTCCCTAACCCCTTCGGATAGCGCGAGCTGGCACGCTGGTGGAGGTACACTTCGATGTCATCGGCTGCAATTCGCTCAAGAATCTCGGGCGCAATCGCACGTTTGGAGACGCAACGATCCACCCTCCCGTGTTGTTCCTGCCATATCTGCGGTAATGGGAGCACCGCATTACCGTCTGTTGACCGGCTTTTTTAGCTCGCTTGATGGCAATTCGGCCGCTGTTGCGCCTCCAATCGTATCTTTTCTCCATAAAAGTCGGCTGAAAAAATCTGTAACACGTTGGCGGCCACTCGTAATAGAGATCGGAAGCACTGGTGAACGCAGTGCTGGCCAGAACAGTTTTTTTCCAACCCATTCTCACCGATACGTAAGGAACGTACGATGTTTCAGAAATCCAAAATTACCCGAACCCTGATTGCCGACCTCTCTGAGATCGACGTCGAATTAACCGAATCGAACCTGCAAAGCGTGTCTGGAGGCCTAGCAGACCTGCGAATCGTGTCTGGAGGCCTCACGAACGGCGCGAACAGTTGCAATGCCAAAGTCATGTTGGCTTCGGTGTCGGTCGCGGGAAAGAAGTCCCCCACCAACGTCGCGACCGGCCAAGATTGGGACACGGACTGGGCCTAGTACACGTCTTGGTCCGGCGACTAAGCTCTTTCGCCGCGACGACGAACGACTATGCTATCTAATCGCTGCCCGCCGCTGTTCTCCAACGGCGGCGGGCAGTTTTTGCTGCTTTACGAGCGCATCGACGCATTCCGCTGATAGCCATGAACGGGAGAATGCGATGATCCTGGTTTTGACTCAACCGTTTGATCCCCACGCCGATCACATAAGTGAATCGCTCGCTGCGCGCGGAGCTGAATTCGTCCGATTCAATCCGGCTGATTTCCCCTCGCAGGCCAGAATCTCGCTCGGTTTCACCCCTAACGGGCGAATGCGGTCGTTCTTACGAATAGAGGGTAAAGACATTGATCTGACCGAACTTCAGGCCGTATATAGCCGGCGGCCTCAGCCTCCAGTGCCGCATGAGCAAGTTCGAGATGAGTCAGTGCGTAAATTCATCGCCGAGGATTGCAAGTTCTTCGTTCAAGATCTGTGGAACGCGATCCCGTGCCGCTGGTTGCCGGGCCGCCCGGCTGCGATTCAGCGCGCTCAACTCAAGGCTTCGCAACTCGGATTGGCTGCCGAGTTGGGCATGGAATTACCGCCTACGCTCGTGACCAACAACCGAGAAGAGTTTTTAGACTTCTACAACGAGCACAATGGCAACATCGTCAGCAAGCTGACTGGACCTGCATTTGACGCTACGGTGGGCGGCAATGCTTTCTGCCGCTATACGGAGGTGGTTTCGCGGCGCGATGTCGGTTACGCGTCGTCGCTGCAGTACTATCCGATGATTCTTCAAGCCTATGTTCCCAAGCGGCTGGAGTTGCGGATCACGGTCGTGGGCAACCAGGCGTTCGCCGCCGAAATCCATTCGCAACACACACGTCACACTCGGCACGATTGGCGCCGGTACGACCTAAGCAACACACCACACTTCGTTCATGCCTTGCCGGCGGACGTGGAAGACCGTTGTGTGCGACTGGTCCAGCGGCTCGAACTTTGCTACGGCGCCATCGACATGATCCTCACTCCCGATGGCCGCTATGTTTTCGTCGAAATCAACCCGAGCGGGCAATTCTACTGGATCGAAGACGCAACCGGCTTGCCGATCAGCGCGGCCATCTGCGACTTCTTAATGGGCGTACAAGGAGCCGCGACATGAACGATTCGTTTCGAAGTGCCGTCCCGGACGTGCTTGAATACTTATTCGCCCTACAACAAGAACAGGTGCGACCACGCGAGGCCCGCGCCCGCCTTCAACCCTTGCGCGGCCGGCATTCCGACTTTAGGATCGACCTCCTCGTAGAAGAAGTGGCGTTCGAACAATCGGTCCACTACGATGCGCTCCTATGCCGCGAGGGAGAGGGGACCGTTTCGTTAAGCTACTGTCCTGAACGCGCGGTCCCCTGGCCACTACGCGGTGTGCATCGCTGGAGCGAAGGCGATCTGGTACGGGTCAACGCCAACGTCCTTCCCGTGCACACTGCCATGGCCTGCCTGGATTTTATATGGGACGAAGCGCCCATTATTGAACGACTCATTAATCTATGTTTGATTCAGGAAGAACTTGAGCGGGAGCCAATCGAACTTTCCGATGCCGAGTTACAGGAGGAGATGAACAAGTTCCGCGCCGCTAAAAAGCTATTTAAGGCGGAGGACACACGTCTTTGGCTGGAACGGCACGGGATGTCGCACGAAAGCCTGGAACGCTACGTCTCCGAAAACGCGATGGTGCCCAAGCTCCGCGACCGAGTTGCAGCCGACCGCGTCGATGAGTATTTCCGTCAGCATTCCAAAGATTTTGATACTGCGTGGGTTACACGTTTAGTAGTAGCAGACGAAAGCGAAGCGCGAGAGTTGGCCAACCAGATTCGCGCCGGTGAGCTAGAGTTTGTCGCCGCCGCGGAGCGCTGTTTCGTCGACGCGGCCGAACACGGCAAATCATTCCTTACGGCGCCGTTCGCCGTGATCGAGCGCCGCGAATCGGCGACCGCGTTCCGCGAACAACTCTTTGCCGCAACGCAGGATCAACTGATCGGACCCGTTCCAATCGAGAAGGGCCACGTCCTACTGAAGGTTCTGAAGATCGTTCCTTCCCGCCTGGACGACCGCACCCGCGCCACGATCAAAATGATCGTCTTCGATAACTGGCTGGCTGAGCGCAGGCAAGCAGCCACGATTGAATGGTGTTGGGGAAATGCAAGCAAGACTGACTGATATCAGCCTGGCAGCTGTCAATCTGCACGCACATCGTTTATAACTCGACGAGTTGGGCCGGCGTTCGCCCTCCGTCGGATTGCCAAGTATAGAAGAGGGTAATTTCTGAACAGGAGAATCCACTGTGTCTACCCAAAGTGTTAAGCAGTTTTTGGCTAAGGCAGAAACCGCGCCGGATCTTCAAAAGCGCCTCAAGGCCATCCCCAAGGGCGGTGGACAGTGGACGATTGCAGAGATTGTCAAAATCGCGGCGACTGCCGGATTTCAGTTTACTCCTCAGGACTATGAGGACGCCGTCAACGAAGTGCTTACTGCGAAGCATGCGGCCGGCGAACTGAACGACGCTGAGCTTGCGTTGGTTAGTGGCGGGTTGATGTGCGTGTCCAGCGACGGCACGACTTGCCTGTGTTGCCCGAACCCGAAGCCCAAAGATCCTGGAACGCATCCCGTAATGAAGATGTAATGAACGTCGCTGCTACGATCGGCTTCCACCTCGTTTGTTGGTCGATCAGCGAAGCGTTCCGCAATCTTAGAAATCCAATCCAACTCCTCATGAAGTACTCGGACGCGGAACTCCGTAGTCTCGTCGGGCGGGCCGCGCCGCTTCATCAACGTTGGGATGGTGGTATTGAACTTGCTACTGGCGAAGCAGATGATGCAGCTCGGCTTCAACGTTGGCGGGAAATCCTTTCAATCGAGGGCGACCCAGATATATTTGCGCACCGGCTTGCACTCGACGGGCTTGATTTACAGGGATGCCATCGCTTGCTTAGTACTGCGACGCTAGCGAATGAAGCGCCGATTCCAGTCTGGGCCTGGCGAATTAACGCTTTTTCCCACTACTGTTGGCCAGATGAAGTCGACAAGTTGTCGTCGCATGTCGAGGCGGATGTAGATGCGCGCCAGTTAGTAGCCGGCGCGGAGGACGCATCCAATTGTTCTATCACAACCTCGCCGACGAACGAGTATCCGTTTGAAGACATCTGGGCACCTTTCATCACCAGTGCAAGAGAGGAACTTCACCGTTGCGCCGGTGACGCACTAAACAATCTGGGCGCGGACGCGGTTCAAACCTTCGAGTCGCAACTTTGGGCTACGATCGCTTATGTAGCGGCGTTGCCGCTAAGCATGGAGTTTCGACGCTTCCTCGCCAAACACGATCCGCTTTCGATACTCGAACGGCCGGCCGCAGATAACTCAGCGCTCTCGCACGAGATGTACCGTCGCTTTGTTCGCCATTTTCAAGGTGCCGGGCTGTTGGCGTTCTTCCAGGAGTATCCAGTTCTTGCCCGCCGACTTTCAAAAGTGGTGGGTTGCTGGGTCGAACATGTGGGGGAGTTCAGCCATCGCTTGGAAGTAGACCGAGCGGCGCTGTCAGAATTGTTCAATCAGAACTCGGATCTCGGACCTGTAGTGAACGTGCGAATCGGCGTTTCCGATCCGCACCATCGCCGCCGCGATGTGGTGATCGCCACATTTAGCTGCGGTTTGAAAATCGTCTACAAGCCTAAAGATTTGGGTATCGATGAGGCTTTCTGGAGTTTCATTGATTGGTTCAATGCACAATGCGCAGACGGCGAGATTCTGCCGCTGCGCATGCTGAAGGTCCTCAATCGAACGGCCTATGGTTGGGTT
>DATBAY010000147.1:0-4773 GCA_036271295.1 Lacipirellulaceae bacterium
AACCGAATCGCCGCTGATGGCGCATCTTCGACTGGATAACATGTTGATGCCGGCGGCGAAGCGGCTGACGTTCAAGTCGCCCGTTGAATCGCTGGCGGGCACGGTCTCGGGCGACACGATTTATGGGCTGGTAAAGCATGAACGCGGAAAATGTCTTGTACTGAGCGTTGATTTGGATCGCAGCGATCTGACGTTTCGGACGGCGTTTCCGATTATGGTGACGAATGCTCTCAACTGGTTTCGCGGAAATACGGGGGAGCTTCAAAGTGCCGTGGCGACCGGCGGAACCGCTAGTTTCCCGCTCGTCGACAAGACATTGAATCCGAGTGCAAAACTTGTTCTGAAAGCGCCTGACGGAAGTGAATCGGAAATTCGAAAGCCAACGGAAGCGGATGTTCGAGTGCCGCAAAAGGTTGCTGAAGCGAAACAGGGTGATGCCGGCGCACACGCAATGAGCGGGAACGTGGCCGCGGACTCCGCTCTTCAACTCGGTCCATTTGATCGATGCGGTATTTGGAAAGTCGTAGCGCGAAGCGGCCCAGAGCCGGAAGCCGTCGTGGGTGAAATTGCCGTCAATTTGGCGAATGAGCACGAAAGCGATTTGCGGCCGAACGAAGCATCGACGACAACCGCGACAACTGTGCTCGCGGGGAGTTGGTTCGCGCGACCACTGTGGTATTACCTGGCAGCTTGCGCGCTTTTTCTGAGCGTCGCCGAGTGGCTGCTTCACCAGCGACGACTAATCACCTAACTGTGAGCTGCGGTCGATGATCGGACTTGAACTCACGCGTCCCTGGTTGCTGTTGGCGTTAGTCGTCGCCGGGCCGTTGCTGGCAATTTACTTCAAGCGAAGTTTGAGCGATTTTCCGCGCAAACAACGGATGGTTTCGCTCGCGGTTCGCACGTGCATCGTCGCCCTGCTCGTGTTGGCGCTCGCGGGGTTAACTTTGCTGTACTCTACGGCGGAAAAATACGTCGTATTCGTGGTGGACCAAAGCACTAGCATTGGTGACAACGCGGCCAAAGCAGCTGGCGAGTTTGAGAAAACGGCGCTGGAGCACGTGGGCGGCAATCAGGTGGCGTTTATTCCGTTTGCGGCACACAGCGGCGCCGTTCAACCCACGCCGGTTGAATTTGGCGAGCATCCTTCGATTTTGAAGCCGGCAATGGAGCCGGGTGGACAATCAAAAGAACAACCGGCGGCTGATGCCACGAAGGATAAAGCGGGCGAGGCAGCGAAGGCCGAGTCGGACGAAGCCGCTGAACTTCGCGATGGCACGAATTTGGCCTCGGCAATTGAAACGGCGGCCGGGTATTTGCCACCGGGTTATGTGCCGCAGATCGTGCTGCTGACCGACGGCAATGAGACAGTTGGCGATGCAGCGGCCGCCGCAGCCCGCGCGGGCGTTCCCATTTCGGCGTTTCCGTTGCCGGCGCGGAGTGAGCCGGAGGTTCAAGTTTCCCAGGTGAGTGCGCCTGCCGAAGTGCGGCAGGGCGAACCGTTTTTTGTGGACGTCACGATCGATTCGAACCATGAAGACGAAGGCTTCATCGAGGTCTACCGCGGCGACCACAAGGTCATCGGCGAAAAGCGGAAGCTCAAATTGGGCGAAAATAAGTTTCGCTTTCAGCAATCGATCGATCGTGAGCGGCTCGCTTCGTTCAGCGCGCGGGTGTCGCAGCTGAGCCAGGACACGCTGCTCGATAACAACATGGATTCGGCGCTGGTGTTCGCGTCGGGAAAACCGCGCGTGCTCATAGTGGAGAGCGATCCGAATCTCATTCGCGAGCTTTCTTACAGCCTGGAAGATCAGGGGATTCAAACCGACGTGCGGCCGCCGCAAGGCATGCCCGAAACGCTCGCCGATCTTCAGAATTACGAGCTGGTGATGATTTCGAATGTGCCAGCTACCGCGCTGTCGCAGCGGCAAATGGAGGTGCTTCGCACGTATGTGCAAGATTTAGGCGGCGGGCTGATCATGCTAGGTGGCGAGCAGTCGTTCGGGCTGGGCGGTTACTACAAAAGCACTCTCGAAGAGATCCTGCCGGTTCGCAGTGACTTTGAGAAAGAAAAAGAAAAACCATCGATCGGGATGGTAATTGTCATCGACAAATCTGGATCGATGGGCGGCGATAAAATCGAGATGGCCAAGAGCGCGGCGCGGGGCGCGGTCGAGCTGCTCGGTCGCCGCGATCAAGTGGGCGTGATTGCCTTCGATGGCGACTCTTATCTGATTTGCGAGATGCAGTCGGCCAACAATAAGGCGAAAATCAGCGATGAGATTGGGCGGATCGATGCGGGCGGCGGAACGACGATGTATCCTGCGATGGAAATGGCGAATGATTTGCTGATGGCTTCGAATACGAAGCTAAAGCACGTCATTATATTGACGGACGGCATCTCGACGCCGGGCGACTTCGAAGGTTTGGCACAGCAAATGGTGTCGAATCGGATGACCGTGTCCACGGTTGGTGTCGGCAGCGATGCGGATCAAGCCGAATTGGAAAGCCTCGCTCGCGTCGGCAAGGGACGTTTTTACTTCACCGAGGATCCGGCGCAGATTCCGCAGATCTTCGCGCGCGAAACCGTGACAGCGAGCAAATCGGCAATTGATGAGCAACCGTTTTTACCGCAAGTGGTTCGCGCCACGCATGCTTTGCAAGAAATCGACTTTCAGTCGGCGCCGTTTTTATTGGGATACGTGCTAACGCGGCCCAAACCTACGTGCGAGGTCATCCTGGCGACAGAAAAAGGCGATCCCCTGCTTGCCTGGTGGCGCTACGGACTTGGCATGAGTGCAGCGTTTACGAGCGATGCGAAGTCGCGTTGGGCGGCCGAGTGGATTACCTGGCCCGAGTTCGGAAAGTTTTGGACGCAAATCGTGCGTCAGCTGATGCGGAAGAGCGACGCCCGCGGAATTGCAGTCGACCTCGCACGCCACGGAGGCACGACCAATCTGTCGGTCGATGCCGTCGATCCGAACGGCCAGTTTCTCAATGATTCTGAAATCGAACTGAATACAATCGACCCGCAACTGGTTCAAAAGACTTCCCGATTGCGGCAGATCGCACCGGGTCGATATGCAACGACCTTGCCGACGGCAAAGCCCGGCGCGTATCACGTCGAACTGGCCCTCAAACAGAACGATAAGGTGCTCTATCGTCAGTCGCGCGGTCTGACGGTCGGTTATAGCGATGAGCTGCGCATCCGGCCGACGAATGAAAAGCTGCTGCAGCAAATTGCATCCGTTTCTGGCGGATCGTATTCGCCTATTCCGGGGGAACTTTTCAACGCGGACGGGCGAACCGCTACGCGACCGGCGCCGCTTACGACTTTGCTGCTTACTACGGCGGCGCTGTTGTTGATTCTGGATGTGGCCCTGCGACGAGTCGACCTTAGTCTTCACTGGCCATTTCGGCGGCAAGGATAGCGTCCTCGGTCAGAAGAGGGCCGGGCGTGAAAAGACAGTGCTTTCATTGGCAGCAGTTTGGGGAACTCATCTCTCGCACCAATTCCGTGTCTTGCTAATACTGCGGCGCTCAAATTGGCAGGCGTGCCCGGCGATCGTGTTGGGCGGTGCATCTGCTGCGTGGTGATCTTAAGAGCCGTCTGCGGCGAAGAATTATCGCACTAACTAGGGCGTTATTCGAATTGTTGTGCTGGGTGGCTGGGGCAACGCCCCAGAGGATTGCGAAGAACTTGGGCGTTGCCCTAGCCACCCATCGGAACACCTTTGCTAAAAATGCTCTAGTGGCGAGTCACGGCGGGCCTCCCTTCAGTCGGTTTTGCTCATGGAGCGGCCAAGAAACTTAACAGATCGCTCATCTCATTGGGCGTGATCTGGTTTTCGAAACCTTCGGGCATGGGGGAGCGGCCCAACGAGGTTAGCGACTCAAGTTGGCTGCGAAGCAGTGTGGTTTCCACGCCGAGTTGGGCGCGGAGGGTAATCGAGCCTGAGGTCTCGGCGGCGAGGACGCCGGTTTTGACGACGCCATCCGTGGTGACGGCCGTGTATTCGGCGAAGCGGCCGTCGACGGCGCGGTTGGGATCCAAGATTTCGCGGAGCAAGCCTTCGCCGGATTTGTCTTGACGGGCAGCGAGATCAGGACCAACCTGATTGCCGATGCCTTTCACCAGATGGCACGGCGAACAGTTTTTCGTGAAGACGGCTTTGCCGCGGTCGATGTCGCCCTGATGAATGAGTGGCGCGTAGCGATTGAACACGGCGAGGCGTTCTTTGGAGCCATCTTGCGAGAGATTGGCTTCGGCTTTTTTGCGTAGATCGGCGTCAGGGTACTCGGTGAGACGATGGCGATGCGGAGCGTCGATTTCCCCGGCAGCGATCGATTTGTTTTCGATAGCGGCGAGCAGTGGCTTGACCCATTGCTTGCGTGTCAGGAGGACATCGAGCGCGCGGGAGCGAAGGGTGGGAGAGAGCGATCGCCAGGCGGACAACAAAACCTTGGCGACTTCGGGCTGGGTTCGTTCGGAAAGGGCATCGATCGCGGCGAGCTGCAGTTGGGATTCGTGATCGGCGCTTAAGAACGTACCGAGGGCATGAACCTGCGAGTCGGCAGCGAGAGGATCGCGGCCGATGATGCGGAGGCAGGCCGCACGCATTTCGGGCTTCGCATCTTCGTTGTTGGCTGTGGATAAGCACTCTACGCTTAGCTTATGGAGGCGTTTGGCAGCATCGCCTTTCAAGATATCGGACCGATGGGGATTGCGATGTAGACCTTTGAGGAAGTATTCGATCGCATCGTACTGTGCGA
>DATBAY010000148.1:0-3987 GCA_036271295.1 Lacipirellulaceae bacterium
TACGTATGGGTGCCACCGATCATGCCGCTGGAAGGAGTTCCGGGGCCCCCGTTTACATCTGCGATGGTTTGACCGGTAACCGCGCCGGTTCCATCGCCCCAATCGACGTCGTAAGTAAACGACTCATGCAGTGGATCGGTGATATTCGGGGGCACCGCCGGATTCGGATTTGCCGGGTTATCGAAACCCGCATCCGTAAACGTCGCCAGATTCGCGAACGAGACCGTGTCGCCTTCGGAGATTGATTGATTGCCGTTCGGCGCAGAGACGACAGGGTTTTTGTTGGCGACCGTCACACTGAACGAAGCTGTGCCAACGCCGCCATTGTCATCGTGGACCGTGACCGTAACTGTGTACGTCCCGTCATCCGCATAAGTGTGGCTTCCCGCGACCGCGCCGCTGGAAGGTATTCCCGGCCCGCCGTTCGTGTCAGCAGCGCTAGCGCCGGTAATGGCGCCGGTTCCGTCGCCCCAGTTGACGTCGTACGTAAACGATTCATGCAACGGATCGGTAATATTCGGCGGCACCGCCGGGTTTGGATTCGCCGGATTGTCGAACCCCGCGTCCGTATACGTTGCCAGATTAGCAAACGATACCGTGTCGCCTTCAGAAATCGATTGGTTGCCGTTCGGGGTCGAGACGACCGGATTCTTGTTTGCCACCGTCACGCTGAACGACGAGGTGCCTACTCCACCGTTGTCGTCGTGGACCGTAACCGTGACGGCATAGGTTCCATCGTCTGCGTAGGTATGGCTCCCGGCAACCGTCCCGGTGGAAGGCGTGCCCGGCCCGCCGTTCACATCGGCAATGCTGGCCCCGGTGACTGCACCGGTTCCATCGCCCCAATTGACGTCGTAGGTAAACGATTCATGTAGCGGATCAGTAATATTTGGCGGCACCGCCGGATTCGGATTCGCCGGGTTGTCGAATCCCGCGTCCGTAAACGTTGCTAGATTGGCGAAGGAAACTGTGTCGCCTTCAGAGATTGATTGGTTGCCGTTCGGCGTCGAGACGACGGGATTCTTGTTCGCAACCGTTACGATAAACGACGAAGTGCCGACACCGCCATTGTCGTCATGAACCGTGACCGTGACCGTGTAATTACCGTCATCCGCGTACGTGTGGCTGCCTGCGATCGTGCCACTCGAAGGTACGCCCGGGCCGCCGTTCACATCGACGACGCTCGCCCCACTCACCGCGCCGGTGCCGTCGCCCCAGTTGACGTCGTAGGTGAACGACTCGTGCAGCGGATCGGTAATATTCGGCGGTACAGCTGGATTCGGATTTGCTGGGTTGTCGAAGCCTGCATCTGTAAACTTCGCTAAATTCGCAAAAGAAACGGTGTCGCCTTCGGAAATCAACCGATTGCCATTGGGCGTTGTAACAACCGGATTTTTGTTCGCAACTGTTACGATGAACGACGCCGACCCCGCGCCGCCGTTGTCATCGTGCACCGTGACCGCGACGGTGTACTTACCGTCGTCTGCGTACGTGTGACTTCCGGCGATGGTGCCGCTCGAGGGCGATCCGGGCCCGCCGTTCACATCAGCAATCGTTTGCCCTGTGACTGCGCCCGTGCCGTCGCCCCAATTGATGTCGTACGTGAACGACTCGTGCAGCGGATCGGTGATGTTCGGCGGAACGGCGGGATTCGGGTTCGCCGGATTATCAAAACCCGCATCTGTGAATTTTGAGAGGTCGGCAAACGAGACGGTGTCGCCCTCGGAAATGGATTGATCGCCGTGCGGCACTTGAACGACCGGGTCGCGGTTCGCAACGTTGACGAGGAGCGTATCCGAGGCGCTCTTTCCGTCCTTGTCAGTAACCGCCACGGTGACGGTGTAAGCGCCGTCATCGGCGTAAATATGGGTGCCACCGAGCGCGCTGCCCCCCATTCCCGGAATGACGGTGGCACTCTGCGTGGCGGTGCCATCGCCCCAGTTAACCGTGGCCGTATGCGTGTCGAGTGTTCCGGTGTCAATGAACAACCCCAAAGCCGGCGCTCCGCCCGCGCCGCTTAAGTTAAGAGTGTCCCCTTCGAACACATTCTGCGTTGTCTGCACGACGAGCACTGGCGGCAAGTCGTTCACAACGACCGGGGCCGTGTACGGTCCGGTCATGTCGCCATCGCTGTCTTTGACAGTAAGCGCAACGTTATACGTATCGCTCGGCGCCGTCGTGAGGCCGTCATCCAAATACTGATGGCTAAGCTGCAAACTTCGGGTTGCCGCCGTCCATTGATACGAAGTGGCGCCGATCGCCCCTGACGAATCCGCGGTACCCAAGCCGCTGATCGTCGCTGTCGAGCCGTCGAGCCAATCGACATGCACTTCGAACGTATCGGTCACGCTGGGGTCGACAATCGTGGCTTTGATCGTCGCCACCGAGTTTTCGTTGATCATATCGCCGCTGATGTTTGTCAGCGTCGGCGCTACGTTGTTGACGTGGATGATCGTCTGGTAATCCGTGAATTGCCCGTCCTTGTCGATGATCCGAGTCGTTACGGTATGATCGCTGGGCCCTTCGGTCAGCAGGCTGGCCGGCACGCTCTGGCTCGCGCTCGTTACGCTTCCCGCATACGTGCCATCGCCGACGTCGAACGTCCCATCGTTATTGGTATCGTACGCGTAATGAAAACCGGCCGCGGTATCGGCGCTGCTCGGATCGAACTGATTGGAAAATGTAACGCTTGCACCGGGCGCACCTTCAGGAACGGGCCCGCTGTTAGAAAGCGTCGCGGTTGGATTTACGGGCGCCACGATCGCCATAAAACTTTTCGTATCACTGCCGCCGTTGTTATCTGAGACTTTGACCGTGACGGTGTAGGTGCCTTGATCTGCGTAAACGTGCGTGCCGCCCAGTATTCCGTGTCCCGGAGCCTCGGTGACGACGGCGTTTTCACTCACACCGTCACCCCAATCGACCATTGCGGTATGGGTGTCCGTTAAATCCGAATCCACAAACAGGCCGAGCGGCGGCGCTGCGCCCGCGCCGCTCAAATCTAACTGTTGGCCTTCGTTCACGTGCTGATCGAGCTGCACCACGAGAACCGGCGGCGAGTTGAGCGCAGCGCCTTGCGCCAAGTCAGCGTGCGATTCCGGCTGCGACGTGCCGCCCGCTGCAGGCGTGACGCTGATCGTGACTGGTGATTGAGAGACTTCCGCCGTGGGCGAGCCAGTGGTCGTCGACGTCGCGGGAGCTGTTGCTGTCGTGGGGCTTGTTGTAACTGGCGCAATAGGCGTCATGATCGCGCTCACGATGACCGAAGTCGCAGCCCCATCCAACACTCGACGCCGCTCCAGTTGCCGCACCCGCAACGTAGCTCGCGAAGCCCGACGCCGCGCGCGCAAACTGCGACGCTCTCGTTGATACAACGTGAACCAGGATAGCCGCATAGCGCGAGATCCAACGGGAAGAGAAGGCCCGAGCCGTGCCAAGTTCCGGTTTGGCCAGGATTTGCCGCCGAAATTGGCAGCACACCTATTATCACGACACGCCCGCGGTCATGTCAAACATTCTGTCGCGCTCTATCCCCTATCCCGGCCGAGACTTGCGGCGATTCTTTCGACCAAGGCGAGTGCTCGACGAGGAGCCCCATCGCGATCCGGCTCGTCGCGTCGTTACAACCGCTATGAAAGGTTCACTCAACCCGGGCCCTCCCATACGCCGAAGAAGATGAGCGCCCGATTCTCTTCGCACACTTTTCCGATAGCGGTGCCGTCACATGCGTGCCACATCCGATTGCCAAACGCTCAGCTTCATCCTCGCGCTGGCGGCTATGCTCGTGACAAATTGCGATATTGCCACCGCAGAAACCGCGGCCAAGCCTCCCGCTAAATCATCCGCAAAAGTCAGCGATCCGTTCGAAACCATCAAGGCGCAGAACGATCCCTTTGAAACGGTATTGAGCGATACACCCGTCGATGCCTCGGCCTACGTTCCGCCCAAGGCACGCTGGAACGCCAAGCAGGCCAACTTCGACTCGAC
>DATBAY010000149.1:0-3948 GCA_036271295.1 Lacipirellulaceae bacterium
TGTTAGGAGAACATCAGAGTGCAGCAACTCGGAGCCGATCGCGTCGCCTCCGAAACATACGCGAATTCGGCAAACCTCTCGATTGCTGAGCAATTGAGCAATCTTCGTGATGAGATTGCCGCTCTCTCCGGCTTCAGGAATCCTCTCAACAAGAATCTTCAATTGTCCATCGCACCCATAGAGACGCCTCGTATCAAACGACAACAACATGGGTGAAGCATCGCGGATGACCTTTAGTGCATGATCGGCGATTTCCTCCTCCAGACAGCCGCCACTCAGAACACCTAAAGTGCCGCCGTCAGAGTCGACGAGGAGGCGAGCGCCCGGTTTTCGATAAGTGGAACCTTGCGTTTCAACAAGCGTGGCAAGCGCCCAGGAGCGAAATGGGTTTTCCGCGACACGCCGGATGATCTGCTGCAACGCTTTCACTCGTTAGGCCAGGACCGACGATTTCAGCAAGTCCTCGATCCTGATTGGCAACTCGCGCACGCGAACGCCGGTCGCGTGATAAGTTGCCGCCGCAATCGCTGCGGCGATGCCGGCCTTGCCGATCTCCCCGATCCCGCGGGCGCCAAGCTGGTTGATCACTGTGTCGGGATAATCGAGGAAATGCACTTCGATGGGCGGCACATCGGCGTTTACCGCCATGAGATAATCCGCGAGGTTTGAGTTAATCGGAGCACCATTTTGCGGGTCGTAAATCGTGTGCTCCAAAAGCGCCATACCAATTCCCATCACAGCTGCACCTTCAATTTGGTTGCCCCCGGTTAGGGGATTGAGAACCCGCCCGCCGTCAATGACTGTGACGACGCGACTAACGCGCAGCCGAGCGATCGCCGGTTGCCACATAACCTCAACGAAGTGACAGCCGAACGAATGCATCGAAAACTTCGGCTTTGGATCATCGACTTCATCCTGCTGCGGGTGATGGGGCCGACGCCTTCCTGTCCCTTCGGATTTACCGCTCCCCGTGACCAGGCGCATGTTGGCACGCTGAAGCACATCCGCGAAAGACACGCCCTTGGCAGGACCGTCAGCCTTAACAAACACGCGTCCGGCGTGGAAAGCGAGCTCGTCAGGCTTCCGATTTTCGAACGGCGATCCTGGCGTCGTCGTGGCAACAGTTAGCAATGAGGTGATGGCGTTGTCAGCAGCGGCGAAGACAGCCGGGACGATCGAGCCCGTTACCATGGATCCGCCTGAAATTGGTCCTGCCGGAAGGGATGTATCGCCCAGCACCACTTCGACTTTATTAACCGGCACACCGGTCTTATCCGAGGCAAGTTGCGCGAGGATTGTGTACGTGCCAGTCCCGATGTCCTGGGTGCCGGACGCAACACGGGCAGTGCCGTCATTGCGAAGCTCAACATTGGCCTCGGCAGGAAACCGCCCCGCTCCCCACGCGCAGCCCCCCATGCCCCAGCCAACGATCAAGCCGTCGCGCTTCATCGAGCCGATCTCGGGGTTCCGCTTTGACCAGCCGAACTTTTCCGCGCCAAGCTCTAGACATTCAAGATAATGACGTGACGAAAACGGTATGCCTAACGATTCGTCGATCTTCGGCTCGTTCAGAACGCGCAGGCGCACGGGATCGATCTTGAGCTGATCGGCCAGTTCGTTCATCGCTGACTCCGTCGCGAACAGCCCGGGAACAGCGCCAGGACCGCGCATCGACGTCGGCGAGCCGATATTTCGGCGGGCCCGGCCAAACTTTGCTCGAAGGTTCGGCACGCTATAATGGAACACCGTGGCCTCACTGCAGTTTTCGAAATAGCCATCAAGCATCGCGAGGTTGCTAACATAGTCTTGCATGAGCGAGACCAGCTTTCCGTCAGTGGTGGCACCGAGCCGCACGCGTTGCTGAGTCCGGGGACGATGCCCGGCTGATTGGAACATCATCTTGCGGCTGAGGACGAGTTTGACCGGCTTGCCCAATTGCCGCGCCGCTGCCACGGCCAACGCACAATGCGTCCATGGCCACAGCTTGCTGCCGAACCCTGAGCCGACAAATTTGGTAATCACGCGCACGTTCTCTCTCGGTAAGCCGAACATCTGCGCCAGAACGCCCTGAAGGTTGAAAATCCCCTGCGACTCTTCGTAGATCGTCAGCATCGAGCCGTCCCACATCGCCGTGGTCCCCTGTAACTCGATCGGGTTGTGCGTTTCGAGCGGCGTGATGTAGGTCTGGTCGAGCTTCACCGGCGCACTCCCGAAAGCCTTCTCAGGATCGCCGCGTTCGCTCTGCAACCGTTTGGTCGGGCCATGCGTAGTCTCAACGACGTCGGGCTCGGGATCGGGTTGGAGATCAGTATTGACGTTGGGTTTGTCCTTAATGTAGGTCGCGCGAACCGCATCAGCGCCAGCTTTGGCGCTCTCGAATGTGTCCGCTACTGCGAGGCCAATATATTGGCCGTAATAGCGAACAACATCATCCTCCAACGGCGGACGACGCTCATCCACGATGCCTTCCAACTTCCTGGGCCCCAGCACCGATCGGAAAATTCTTCCGATGTTCTCTCGATGCAAAATCGCGCGCATGCCTGGCATTTTCTCGGCTTCGCTCGTATCGAGCTTTTGGATTTTGCCGTTCGCGATCGTCGCCTCGACAGGAACGGCGTAGAGCATTCCCGGAAAATTGTGGTCGGAGGCATACATTGCTGTTCCGCTCACCTTCAGCGGACCGTCAATGCGCGGTGTCTTGCGACCGATCGCTGACGCCGTTGGGGTTTCTTGTGTTGTTGGCATGTTCGTCTACTCGTTAGGCAGTCTGGGTCGCGAGTTGTAGCGCATGCACGAGACAGCGCTTGGCCAATTCCACCTTGAAGCCGTTTTGGCTCTGCGGCTTTGCGTCCCGCAGGGCCGCATCAGCCGCTTTCTGGAAAACGGCCTGTGTCGCCGGTTGACCTGTCAGTTCAGCTTCGGCGTCAGTCGACCGCCAGGGCTTTGTTCCCACGCCGCCGAGCGCGACGCGAGCGCGCGTTAGTTTCCCATTTGCGACCGTGATCACGACCGCGGCGGAGGCGAGTGCAAATTCAAAAGACGCGCGGTCGCGCAGCTTTAAATAAAGCGATCGGCTTCCAGGTGCGGGCGGCGGAAGCGTAACGTGAGTAACTAAATCGCCCGGTTCCAATACGGTCTCGCGTTGTGGCGTGTTTCCCGGCAGCAGATGAAAATCTGCAATCGGGATATTCCGCTCGCCCTTTGGGCCTCGCACATGAATCGTCGCTTCGAGTGCGGCCAACGCCACGTTCATGTCCGATGGATTGGTGGCGATGCAATGGTCGCTCGTGCCGAGAATAGCGAGACTGCGGTTCACGCCGGTGATCGCCGCGCAGCCGCTCCCCGGCTCGCGCTTGTTGCACGGCATATTCGTTTCTCGGAAATACATGCACCTTGTCCGTTGCAGCAAATTACCAGCGGTGGTCGCCATGTTCCGAAGCTGCGGCGACGCGCCGCTCAAAAGTGCTTCAGAAAGAACGGGGTAGTTTTTGCGAACGAGCGGATGGTAAGCCAGATCCGAATTGCGCACGACAGCGCCAATCGTTAAGCCGCCGTCGGGAAGAGCTTCGATCTTGTCGAGCGGCAGGTGATTGATGTCCACCAATGTTTGCGGCGTCTCGACATTCAGTTTCATCAGATCGACCAGGGTCGTGCCGCCGCCAATGAAGCGAATCTCTGCGCCTTGTTGTGCCGTTGTCGCCTTCGCCGCCGTCGCGATCGCTTGCGCGCTATCGGTGGCACGCGTGAGTGCGAAAGTTTTCATCCTTCTTTCTGCGGCTTGGTGCCTTGGCGGACACTTTGAATGGCAGCGACAATGTTTTGGTATGCTCCGCAACGACAAATATTGCCGCTCATACACTCCTTCACTTCCGCGTCCTCAGGCCCGCACGGTTCCTTCAACAGCGCCACCGCCGACATGATCTGTCCGGAGGTGCAGTAGCCGCATTG
>DATBAY010000150.1:0-16403 GCA_036271295.1 Lacipirellulaceae bacterium
CGTTTCATAATGGCGTGGCGTCGGTGTTTAACAACCCGGTGGGCTATCAGGGAGATGGCAACGGCATCAAACTGGGCCACGATAGCGGCACGCACGTTTTGGAGAACATGCTGATCTTCAGCAACTCGGCGAACGGCGTCGATATCAACGGCAATGCCACGCAGCTCGAAGGCGATCCGCCGACGTCGATCCCGCACGGCGTCACCGTTTACAACACCACCGCGGCGCTCAACGGCGGCAAAAACTTTCAGTTCGATGAAAACCCAACGACCGCAAGTCCGCCCACAACGCACACATTGCGCAATGATGTCTCGTACACCGGCAGTACCACGGTACTCACTGGGAACACGGCCGACCACAACACGTTTAATGGCCCCGCTGGTTCGCCCGCCGGTCTTGGCGATTCCGCGGCCGACTTCGTTTCGACCGCGATTCCAGTCACGACTTGGGACAGCTTTCACGCCGCCGGCACGGGCGGAGACCGGAGCGGAACGACGACGCCAACGTTTGCGACTGGCGCCGCCGTGGCCCCACGACTGGCCGACGGCAGTTTACCGCCGATTGACTTCATGCGGCTCGCCTCTGGCAGTCATTTGATTGACGCGGGCGTAAACGTTGGTTTGGCGTATAACGGATTGGCGCCCGATTTGGGCTGGTCCGAATCAAGCTCCGGAACGCCGGGCGACTACGATGCGAACGGCGTGGTCGACCTTCGCGACTACATCGTATGGCGCGATAACCGGAATTCGAACGTTATTTTGCCGAATGATGCGACTCCCGGCGCCGTGGACGCGAGCGATTACGATGTGTGGCGCTCCAATTTCAATCCGGCGGTTTCCGGCGGGGCCGGTTCGGCGCTCGAGACCGCGGTTCCCGAGCCAATTTCTCTGATCGAGCTAGTCGCCGTGGTGCTCTTGCTTCCGATTATGCGGCGCAGGACTAGCACGCTTGCCTGCAACTAGCCAATCGGGGCCGAAAAAGCCTACTTTTGAGCCCATTCTCGGGGGCATCTCTTGTTGGATTTGGCTGTCCAGCTAAAGTGAAAATTGGGCTTCAATCGTTCGAGGCCCACATTCCGCCGCGTATCGAATTGGATGATTCTATGATGCGTTTATCGATGACGTTGTCGCTGTTCGTTGCTCTGATTTTGAATCTCAGCCTCACGTGCAACGGGGCGTCGCCAAAAAAAGCGGGCAGCATCGTCTCCGCGAAGCGTCAGCCGACGACTCCGGGCAATGCCCAAGCCATGCAAGTTGAGCGCGACGAAATCTGGGACAGTCCCGATATGCTTCGCGCCCGGGCCTGGCTGAAGGACTATTGCAGCAAGTCGGCGAAGGTGACGCCCGAGATGGCGAAGCAGTATGAGGCGGAACTTGCGAACATGACGCCGAATCAAATGCGGCTTTATCTCATGAAATTCGACGAGCAAGAGCAAGTGCGTCAGCAGCAGTACGCGATGTTCCAAAACGCGAACGCGGCCGGATTGCGGGAAGCGGTGGCCGTGCATCGCCAAACGCAGCAGGGCTACGCGGCAATGAATCAGGCGGAAAGCTCCGCGGCCAACCAGGAAGAATCAAATGTGGTCGAGCAGCGCGATTCGGAGCAAAACGCGCAACAAGATCGCATGCTCGATGGTGGTGAGTACGGTAACCCGTACTATGGGGCGCCTTACGGATTCGGCGGTGGGATCCAATACCACTACCATTTCCATCAATAGCGGATTGCCTCCGCGCCGAACAATCAACCGCTATCGCGGTGGACAGTCCCGGGTGAAAACGCGGGGAGACAAACCGCGATATATTCTGCGCCTTCTGGGGTGCTATATCGCACCCATTCTCCTGGGGAGCACACCACCGCTTGGCCGGCGCTGACATCCATCGTGCCGCCTTCATGTTCTACGTGAAGCCGACCGCTTAGAACAACGCTCACTTCAAGAAACTCCGGACGCTGTCCCGGTTCGACCCAGCCGGCGGGCGAAGTCATCTTGGCGACGCTGAGCTGCTCGAGTTTTGAATTGACGCGGCCTACGAATTCGTCGATGTGTTTCGGTTTGTTGCCGGCCGCGGCAATGCGCGTGGCTTGGAGAATGAGGGTGGGCATGACGGATTCACAGAGACTGGTGAGCGGACCGACGCTCGCCGAGTATAACAAAGCGCCATTACTGCCGCAGTAGGTGCGGAAATAGTGGTCGTGGGCCAGTTCGAGAAAAAGCCATTGCGAATGGAATTAGGGTGGCTGGGGCAACGCCCCAGTGGAAGCATCTGGGGCGTTGCCCCAGCCACCCCCACACTCACCCACTTCCGAAATAGTTGGCGTCTCGCTCCGCGAGACGATTTTCCTCTCGCGGAGCGAGAGGCCTACTATGCCGCGAGGCGCACCGAGTTGCTGAAGAGCGCTTCGTAGACGACGTTCGTCACGTTTGCAGCAGCCCCGGGGCGGGCCAAGCGCCGCATGCTGGCCGACATTTTTGCCCGTAGCGCGTCGTCGCTAAGCAAGGGCTTCAAGTGCTCGACGAATTCATCTTCGAGCGAACCGGCCAAGTCCGTTTCGTCAATGACCGTGGCGGCGCCAGCAATGGCGAACACCTCGGCGTTCGGCATTTGATAGTCCATGACGCGACGGTAGGGCACCAAGACCGCGGGCGCGCTCGCTAGCGCGAGCTCGGCAAGCGTTGTGCCGCCGGACCGCGATACCACCAGGTCGGAGGCGAACATGATGGGCGCCACCTCATCGATGAACGCAACCACGAGGGCATCGACGCCAAGGGCCCGGTAGCGCGATTCGGTCTGCTGCAATTGACCTTCACCCGATTGATGAACAATTTGCCATCCTGCGAGGCGGTCGCGCAGCCGGGCGAGGGCGCCTGGCATGCTTTGGTTGATCGAGCGACTTCCGCCGGCGCCGCCAATAACGACGAGTCGTTTTTCGTGCTGCGGGCGAGTTTCCCTGTGCGCAGCGCGGTAGAGTTGCTCAAACGGAGGTCGGGCCGGATTGCCGGTAATCATCAGCGGGACTGCGGTCGGAAAGTACCCGCGGGTTTCCGCGAATCCCGCACACACGGTAGTTACAGAGCGAGCCAACCAGCGAGTTACGCGTCCCGGCACCACGTTCTGCTCAAGCATGAATGTCGGCAGCCCGCGCGAGATTGCCGCACGAACGGCCGGAGCGCAAGATGCGCCGCCGAGACCCACTACAGCGGCGACACGCTGTTCTTTGAAGAACCAGCGAGCGGCCCAGTAGCCCGCCACGTTGTCCGTCACAAACCGCACGGCATTCAGAACGCTTTCTGGCGCTGGTTGCGAAGGCACACCGGCGAATTTGAAGCCCGCGGCGCGGATCACGTGACGATCTAGCGTGCGACTCCCGCCGATGAACGTGATGAGCGCGTCCGGAATCCGCTCGATGAGATGTGTCGCGACCGCCAAGCCGGGATACAAATGCCCAGGCGTGCCACCTCCTGCGAACACGATGTGTGGAGGTCGAGGCATTTGCTAGTGGGGGAGAGGGGGAGACAAGGCGATGGGGCGAGATATCTTCGTGTCTCCCCCTCTCCTTGTCTCCCATTCTTGGCGAAGTAGTCCGCTGAGCAACCGGAGCGGCGCGATGCGCCGCCCCGGTGCTCAGACAATAGGCTTCATCGTGAAGCACTTGCCACGCGCGGTTGACCCAGAAACCGCATTGCACGGCAAGCGTATGCTCCAACCCCAGGGAGGGTGGCTCGCACGAAATCCCGCAATCTCGCGCAAACCGACGATGAAGCCTCAGCGTTTTCGATCAATGATTCGAGTGAATTGGAAAAGTAAGTTGTGAAAAGTCGGGTGTGCAAAGCACACCGTTTGTCAAACCAACTATGCTGCGAGTCGCAGCGCCGTGGCGGCGGGGATGCGTCGGAGGGACTCTCGTACGATTTCGGAATCGTTTGCCAGCGCGCCTTCGGAACCCAATGGCGTGTGTGGCTCGGCGCCCATTCCGGCGATGACGACGACGTCACCGTTTTGGGCCTCTTTAAGCGCCCATTGAATGGCTTCTTGCCGATCGAGAATCACTTGGACTTTGTTCAGTTCAGCGAAACCGCTGCGGATTTCCAGGCACGAGCGATGCGAACCGTGCTCACCGGAGTGACCCTTGGTGACGGCGGTCAGATCGGTCATCGCACCGAGCACGCGGCCGATTGCCGGCAGCTCGGAGTTATCGGAATCGTTGCTCGCGCCAAATACGCAGATGAGTCGGCCCGTGACCGCTTTGCGAGCGGCCCGCAAGCAACTGCGAAGTGCGTCGGGCGAGTCGGCCGAATCGACGAGAACGGCGAACGGTTGTCCGCCCATCACTCGTTCCATGCGGCCGGGCAGGCGATCGACCGATTCGAGGCCGCGCGCGATTTTGGTGAGCTCTACGCCGTACGTCAGCGCGGTGGTGGCCGCAGCCAGGCAATTGTAAATATGGTGGTCACCGACGATTTCAGTCCGCACGCCGACCGAGTCATCGCCCGCGTTGAGCAAGAATGTTTGCTCGTTGATGTATTGTTCGACCGGTTGTGCCGAGATTTCGCTCGCGCCGTTCATTCCGAACGTCAGCACCGGGCCGGTCAGTTCGTCCAGGAAGCCAATCGATACCGGATCGTCGGCATTCAGGATCGCGACTCCGCTTTCGTTCAGGTGTTCGAAGACTCGCCGCTTGGCGTTGCGGTAGTTCTCAACCGAGCCGTGAACGTCGAGGTGTTGCCGGCCAACGTTCGTGATGCAGACGGCATCCAGCGTGACGCCCGCAAATGTGCGGCAGGCGAGGTCTTGGCTCGAAATTTCCACGACGGCATGCGTGGCGCCGACGGCGGACATTTCCGCGAGCAAACGGGCGAGTGCCGGTGGCGTTAAAGACGCGTTCGACGGCGCTCGGTCTTCGACTCCGTCCCAGTATCCGAATGAATCGAGCGTGCCGACCGTGTTTCCTGCCTCCCGCAAAACTGCCGACAGCAATCGGGCGACCGTGGTTTTGCCTTTCGAACCGGTAACGCCGATGACCTTCATCTGGCTGGCCGGATTGCCGACCAGGGCCTGGCACAAGCGTCCGTAGGCGGTGCGGCTATCATCAACAATGCACACAGGCACGTTGAAGATTGGGAGAATTCGTTCGGCAATCACTGCCACCGCGCCGCGGTTGACGGCTTCGGTCGCGAAGTCGTGGCCGTCATCTTCGTCGCCGGTGATGGCGATGTAAACGTCGCCGGGCCGAACCTGCTGCCACTCGCACGTGCAACTTGTGACTCGCAAGTCACTGGGGCAGTCGCCGCGCAATTCGGCGGCCAACAATTGGCGAAGCGGGATTCCAACAGTTGCCAGTGGGGCGGACATCACGCGAAGGCCTCCTTGCCTGCGGCGCGAGTGATCGGAACAGCAAATCGCTTCAGTTGGCGACGCACTTCCTGTGAGCCTGCCGGTCGAAGCACGCGAATAATCTCGCATTTGCAATCCGCCGTCAAGACGGGTTTTCGTCCACCTAATCCGTTCGTCTTCCGCTCGAATGTCGATTCATCTATATGCAGCTATCGTTGTGCGACTCGTAAAAAACAGCGGCGTTTAGGTCGCCGCCGTACAATGCATTCATGGCTCAACCGGATTTCGACATTAATCGGCTCGCTGAATATTTGCATATGTCGCCGCCCGCGGTCACCAAGCTAGCGGAGCGCGGCAAACTGCCTGCGCGTCGCGTGGGTGGCGAATGGCGTTTTTCCGCTGCGGAAATCCACCATTGGCTCGAGGATCGCATCGGACTCTCTGACGACGACGCGCTCGTGCAAATGGAAGGCGCGCTAGATCGTGCAGGCGAATCCGACGCCGAGGAAGTTTCGATTGCAGACCTTCTCAAGATTGAAGCAATTGAAGCGCCGCTCGACGCGCGGACTCGTGGCAGCGTCATCGTGAAAATGTGCGAGCTGGCCGCGCGCACGCATCTCCTGTGGGACGTAGCAAAAATGGCCGATGCCGTGCGGGTACGCGAAGAAATGCATTCCACCGCGCTCGACAACGGCGTCGCGCTGCTTCATCCGCGCCGGCCGATGTCCGCAATTCTCGCCGAGGCGGTGCTGGCCCTCGGCATTTCGCAAGGCGGCATTCCTTTCGGGACCGCTGGCCGACTGACCGACATATTTTTTTTGATCTGCTCCACCAGCGACCACGAACACCTACGAATCCTGGCTCGGCTGAGCCGTGTAATCAACGATCAAGATTTCCTTTCGCGACTTCGAGCGGCCGAAAGCCCGAGTGCAGTCTGGCAGGCGGTGCGCGACCGCGAATCGACGATCCGCGATTTGTAGAAAACAAACCTAACGATTCGAACGACGTGAAGATCATCCCCATTACAGTGCGACCGACGGTCCTTTTCCTCGGAGACATCGACCACGTCGATTTTCGCGTGGCGGCCGGTTTGTTGCGCCGCGATGCCGACGCCGCGACAACCGACCGTTCGCCTGAATTAATTGTCGTAGCGCACAGTCGGCCCGGCTCGACAGGTTCACACTCGGCGGAGTCGTTGCGGCGCGAAGCACCGCTTGCCGGCCTCGCAGTGCTCGCCGGATCATGGTGCGAAGGTGAACTGCGCACCGGCCGCCCTTGGTCGGGCGTCCATCGACTCTACTGGTACGAGTTCGCCGCTTGGTGGCAGCGGCAATTGAAATTGCGGCGCGCGGGTAGCTGTCCCGATTGGTGTCGGCCCGAAGAATCGGTCGGCACGATGGGCGCCTTTCCACAAATACCTTCACGCCGGCCGTCGGGAACGATCCTGTTGAATGCCGACTTCTCAACTTCCGAGTATTTGGCAGACGTTTTCCACGTCGCGGGATACACGCCCATTCGCGCAGCAGGAATGAGCACTCGATCGATTCGCGGCGCCCGCGCTGCAATTTGGGACGGCGGGCAATTGTCCCAAAATGAAGAGCGGGATTTGTCCCGGCTCTGCGCGGCGGTTGCTATTGATCGAATTCCCGTCGTTGCACTACTTGATTTCCCACGCCGCGATCGAGTCGAGCGGGCGATCGAAATTGGAGCGAGCGCGGTCGTAGGCAAACCGTGGCGGAACTCGAATCTTCTCGCGACGATTGAGGCGGTTGGTGTCCCCGCGTCGTTGCCGATCGCCGCCTAGCGATTCGCCGCACGCATTACCATTCCGCCACCTCGCTCCGCAAAATCTCGCGCTTCCAGCCCGGCTCATGCACGGGCCAACAACGGACGCGTTCGAGACCCCTCTCGCCATCCATGGTTCGGTCCGATGCCAAATCTGTATCGTGAGCCGCGCGCCAGGCATCGAATTCTTCTTCAAGCAAACCAGGCGCCCGGGCTGTCGCATTACTCCGACGCCAAGTGATGCGACCTTGGTCGAAGATCGTGATTACGACGGGCGGGCGCATCTCGAGCATCCGCCGTGCAATGAGCTCGTGACTCGCCGTTGAGTAACGTTCTTTCAGCGCGGAAAGATCCCAATCGCGATCGATGCCATCGATCGCGAACCAGCGCCGCGGCAACATCAGAGCGTTTGCCAGTCGGTTTGCTACTTGCTCTCGCGCTGTCGATAAGGATTCATCGAACAACACACCTAATCGCTCAAAGACGCGATGGGCGACACTTTCGCCGATCTCGTGCGCAACTGCCCACTGCTCTCGCTCGGGTCGCTCGGCCTGGCCGACGACGATCGTGCCGATCGTATCGCCATGATCTTCGTAACCCGCCAACCGTACGAACCGACCGCGGCAGGGCATCGAAAAGTCACGCGTCACGGCGAGGCGCAGCCGTTCGGCCACGAGTAGTGTGTCGACGGGCGGTTCGGCTACCTCGGCTTCCCAAAGCACCTCGGCCGCACAGCCATCAACTGCTGCCGCAAATTCATCGTCCGGAATTTCGGAAAGCATGGTGGACCTACTTCGTCAGTGAGCTATGGGCTTTGCGCACAAAGTAGGTCCCGCTTGCCGAGCGGGACCTGCACCTGCTCGGTAGCATCGAGAACCGCTCAGGTCCCTTCCGGCAGAAGGGACCTACCAAGACTTCGTGGGCAAAGCCGTGAGTTGTATATACAAGTGTACACTTACAACCCGCAAAATCAATAAAGTCAGCCACTTCCACAGCGCCAATTGGCCCCCCGCTTGTCCGCCGCTAGAATTAGTAGCTCAGTTTCAGAGGGTGCCCCACCGCTTGTGCCGGGCGCCTCCCCTCGAGTCCGCTCTCTGGCCTTCGGTTCTTCATGTGGTAGACACTTTTACGAATAAGCTTGCGCGCGGCGCCTCGAAGGGTAAGTACGCGTTCGTCAGCCTTGGTTGCCCGAAAAACCTCGTCGACAGCGAGCGCATGCTCGGGCTGCTTCAGCTCGATGGCTATGAGCTGGTCAATGACCCGCGAGGAGCCGATTTCGCCGTCGTGAACACGTGCGGCTTCATCGAAGCGGCGCGGCAAGAATCGTTCGCGGCGATCGACGAAATGCTCGAGCTCAAACGCCGCGGCAAACTGCGGGGCGTCATTGTCTCCGGCTGTTTGGCCGAACGGCAAAAAGAATCACTGCTCGAATCGCGCCCCGATATCGATCACTTAGTCGGTGTGTTTGGCCGCGAGCAAGTGACGAAAGTCGCCGATCGCCTGCTGGGCGGCCTCGAAGAGCAGCGCATGATCTTCAATCCGGCGCCAGTTAACCCATTGCCGGATACCTCGCGGTTGCGAATCACGCCGCGGCATTTTGCGTTCCTCAAAATTTCCGAAGGTTGCGACCGCCTCTGCACGTTCTGCGCGATTCCGAAAATGCGCGGCAAGCATTTTTCGAAGCCCATTGAAGAAGTAATTGCCGAAGCCCGCGAGCTGGCGGCCGATGGCGTCCGCGAACTCGTTGTCGTGGCGCAGGATACGACGTACTACGGCCTCGATCGTTATGGTGAACCACGGCTGGCGGCGCTCCTTCGCGAGTTGGAGAATGTCGACGGCCTCGATTGGATTCGCCTGATGTACTTCTATCCGATGTACGTGACGGATGAAGTGATCGATACCATCGCTGGTTCCAAGCGGATCGTGCCGTATATCGACATGCCGCTGCAGCACATCAATGACCGCATGCTCAAGCGAATGCAGCGCCGCGTGAATCGAGCCGATACGATCGAGTTGTTGGCGAAGCTGCGGAACCGCATTCCGAATCTTGTGCTCCGCACGACGTGCATAACAGGCTTCCCGGGCGAGACCGAGGCAGAGTTTGAAGAGCTCCGCGACTTCATTGGCGAGCAGCGTTTTGAGCGTCTCGGGGTCTTCACTTATTCGCTCGAGCCCGATACGCCGGCGGCCAAGTTGCCCGATCACGTTTCCGAAGAAGTCATGAACGAACGCCGCGACCGCCTGATGGAAGTGCAGCAAAAGGTGGCGTTCGAATGGAATGACGCGCAAATCGGGCGGCAGTTCGATGTGATCATCGACGCGGAAGTTCCTGAGCAGGAAAATGCCTGGATCGGCCGCTCTTATGCCGATGCACCGGACGTCGACGGCGTCGTGTACGTCACCGGCGAAAATCTTGCCGTCGGGGCAATCGTGCCCTGCGAAGTCGTCGCGCGTGCCGATTATGATTTAGCCGCCGCCGCCATCGGTGAGCCGCGGTAACTCTAAATTGTGACGATCTGTTGTTGGAACTCGCTATGGACGATGACAAGCCGGGCATGAAAGTGATCTGGAACGTTCCGAATGTTCTCACGATCTCCCGCCTGGTGCTTTCCGTCTTTTGTTTCTTCTGTTTAGTGTTCGAGTGGTATCTGCCGGCGCTGATTTTCTTTGCGATCGCGGCCGGCACGGATTGGGTCGATGGCTTCTGGGCCCGCCGATACGGGCAAATCACGCAACTCGGCCGCATCCTCGATCCGTTTGCAGATAAGATTGTCATTTGCGGCACGTTCATTTTCTTGGCGGCCGTGCCGCCGATCATCACCGGTGAGTCGGCATCGGAAATCACGGCCTGGATGGCGGTGCTCGTCGTGGCTCGCGAATTGCTCGTCACGGCGCTGCGTGGTTTCTTCGAGGATCGCGGCACCGATTTCTCGGCGAAACAATCCGGCAAGTGGAAGATGGTATTCCAATGCATCGCGGTGGCAGCTAGTCTCGCTCGGCTGTGGATATTTCAATATCACGCGGCCGCCTGGCACCCCACTCCGCCCGATTGGACCACGTGGGGAATTCGCTTCGCCGTTTGGGCCGCCGTCGGCATGACGGTCTACTCGGGCTGGGTTTACATCCAGCGCGCACTGGCGATGATTCGAAAGTAATGTCAGCGCTGGGGTGTGTGTCCGCGATTTTTCCGCAGAAGCCGCCGCGAACCATGCCGCAAGATCCTATTCTGATTCGCTTTGTCTACGGCACAATGCTGACGAGCGCCGCGCTATGTCTGTATCTCCTTTCCGTCGCTTTGCGCAGACCGCTGCTTTCCTACGAAGCGAGGCGGCCTGTTCCGTGGAACGCCATCGCAATGTTCCCAATCGCGCTATATTTGATTTCGACAGCAGCGTCCGTTTGGCACACGCTTAGCGCCACCAGCGAACCGCCGCCTCTGAAGCCAGATGAGGTCATCTTTAGTCTTGTCGGCGTAATCGTTCAACAGTTACTTATCTTCGGCGGCCTGACGGCGGCAATCGCCTTCGCGTTCGGCGCTTCGTGGCGCGATATGGGATTGCCGCCGAGCTTCACCCGAATTCCGCGTGATATCGCCATCGGTGCAATCGCCAGCGTAGCGGCGCTCGGCCCGGTTCTTCTACTGCAGGCCTTTCTCGCCAACTTGATGGGAATGGGTGAGAAATCAGGACATCCACTCATTCAAATGGTCAGCCACGGCGGCCCCAACGCGATCGTAATGGGGCTCGCGACAATCACTGTCGTTGTGGTCGCCCCGATCTGCGAAGAACTTGTCTTTCGGCTGTTATTTCAAGGCTGGCTCGAAAAGTGGGAAGACGCAACTTTAGGTCGGCGCGTGGCGCCTGCATCCGAATCGCTGGATAGTGAGCACTACCTGCTCGACGCCGAAAACGTTGCCGCCTCAACCGCGCCGTCCGCCGAATTGCAGCCATCAACCGAGCCACTCGGCCGCGGAATCGCAGGTTTGCCCCACGGTTGGTTTTCCATACTCGTGAGCGCGATTTGTTTCGGCATCGCCCACACCGGCTACGGCCCCGAGCCGATTCCGCTATTCTTCCTTGGTCTCGTGCTTGGCTACTTGTTCCAGCGCACTCACCGCGTCGTTCCCTGCATGGTGGCCCACGCGATCTTCAATTTGTTTACGATGGTGTTGTTGTGGCGGATGATGTACCTGGGAAATTGAACTGATCAAATGCGGAAAGGCGGGAGGGCGAAGCTCCCGCTGAGCCGTATCAGGGCCAAGCTCGGCAGGAGCCTCGCCTCCCCAACGATTTAGAAGTTCTCGTGCCGGGTGGCTGGGGCAACGCCCCAGAGTATTGAGAAGAGCTGGGGCGACGCCCCAGCCACCCATCGGAACACCGTTGTAAAAATGCTCTAGCGCAATCCTTCCATTTCGGCCGGCGGCGCGAATCCGCGCGACTCAACGCCCGCCTCCTTCCAAGTGTGGCGAAACGTGGCATTATCGCGAATGTCGCCGGAAAAACCTTCGGCGAGCCGTGGGTCCGTGAAGCCCCACTTCGCCTTGAGATCGATCAGCTCCTGCGTCTTCTCCGTCGAGAGGTAGCGAATCGGCGCAATCTGTCGAGCCAGGATCAGAATTCGGCAGTAAGCGTCGAGAACCTCCGTCCACCAATACGCCCGCTCGACATTCTCGCCAAAACTCACCGTGCCGTGGTTTGCCAAAATGATTACGTTCGAGTTCTGCACGAACGGCAAAATCGTCTCGGCAAATCTTTTGCCGCCGGGCGTTTCGTAGGGCGCGATGGGCACCTCGCCCAAAAATACTTCGACCTCGGGCAGCACCGCCTGTGGAATCGGCTCGCGGGCGACGCCGAAGGCCGTGGCATGCGGCGGGTGACAATGCACGACGCTCTGCACATCCGGCCGGGCTTTCATGATCTCGAGGTGCAGCAGCACTTCGCTCGACCGCTTCTTCTTGCCGGCCAGCTGGTTGCCTTCCATATCGACCAGGCAAATATCCTTCGGCTTCAAAAAGCCTTTACAATGCATGGTCGGCGTGCAGAGCACCTCCTTCTCGTTGAGCCGCACGCTGATGTTGCCATCGTTCGCCGCCGCAAACCCGCGCTTGTAAATGCGCTTCCCAACCTCGCAAATCGCCTTCTTTAATTTCTTGACGTCGCTCATGATGTTGCAGAATCTTCAATTAACCACAGAGACATAGAGAGCACAGAGAAGAATCTCTTTGACAGGATTAACAAGATAGACAGGTGAGAATTGCGATAACTTGTCTTTATCTTGTCGATCCTGTAAATCCTGTCAAAACGCATTCTTGTTTCCTCAGTGCCCTCTGTGTCTCTGTGGTTAATCTGTTTTTAAACGAATTGAAAATGTCCGTAATCCATTTTCGCAAGCAACTCGTCGCCCCGCCAGTCGTCAGCGAAGTGCCAGGAATTAGCGTGCGAATGTTCGCTGCGCCCGACGACGTCGAGCCATGGCTTGCATTGCGAACTCGTGCGACTGCCAGTTTAGTACCTGCCGTCCGACCATGGTCGAAAGGCGACTTTCACACCGAAATGACAAGCAAACCGTGGTGGCGCGCCGACCACACATGGCTCGCAATAGCCGGCGACCTACGTGTCGCCGGCGCGGTGACACTCGCTCTCCGCGAAGGCGCCAGCGAATCCGTTCCCGTTATCCATTGGCTGTTGGTCGATCCCGCCTACCAACGCCGCGGTCTCGCGCGCTCACTCATCAGTCGCCTGGAACTCGCCGCCTGGAACGCCGGCCACCGCGAAGTCCAACTCGAAACCCACGCCAACTGGAATGCCGCCGTCGCGTTCTATCAGTCCATCGGATACGCGCCACTCCGCGACCGTTCGCCGCGCTGAGCCTTCACAAACGTTACCCGATTCCCTTCGAGCTTAATTCGCCCCGCCGCAAGTTGCTGCAGCACGTGCGGATACGCTTCCTTTTCCACTTCGAACACGCGCTTGCCGAGCGTATCTGCCGTATCATCCTCAAACACTGGCACCGGTTGCTGCCAAATGATCGGTCCGTGATCATACATGTTGTCGACGAAGTGCACTGTGCAGCCAGTCACGCGCACGCCCGCGTCGATCACTGCCTGATGAACGTGGTCGCCGTACATGCCCGCGCCGCTGAACGCCGGAATGAGCGCTGGATGAATGTTGACGACGCGCCCCGCAAAATCCTCTGGCACCGGCGCGAACTTCAAAAACCCAGCCATTACCACGTAGTCGACGCCCGCCTCGCGGCACGCGCCAAACACCGCAGTCCCAAAGTCTAGGTCGCCTGCCGCGCCTACCGCAAATTCTTGTCGCTGAACCACGCGCGTTGCAATTCCCGCCTCTTCCGCAAACTTAAGCCCACCCGCCTTCGCCGAGCTTGATACGACAAGCCGAATTTCTACCGGCATCCGATCTTCCGCCGCGAGCTCGATGAAGTTCTGGAGAGTGCGGCCAGAGCCGGAGATCAGGACCGCAATTTTGAGCTTCGTTTCCACGCCGACCTCTACCGAACGACGCGCACATACACTTTAAGCGACGCATCGCCCAACTTCACTTCCACGGGCTCAACACCTGGCAACGGTTCAAACACCAGCTTCATGGCAAGCGTTTCCTTCGTAATGTATTCCGCAAACTGCTCAATGGCTGCACGCAGCTCCGCAGAATCGGTCACAACGCCGATCTCGATCCGATCCGTGTATTCGCAGCCAATCTCTTTGCGACGGTCTTGAATCGCCCGCACGGCATCCCGAGCGAGTCCCTCGGCAATTAACTCGGGCGTCAGCTCCGTCGAAAGCACTACGACGACGCCTTGATCGTTCGCCGACGTCCACCCCGGCCGCGGCTTAATCCGTACTTCCACTTCCTCGCGTGTGAGCGCAATCGCCTGGCCATCTAGCGTGAGATCAATCTGTCCATTGTCGCGGATATTTTCCAGCAGCGCTGCGCCTGTCTGCTGTCCGAGCCACTGCTTCACCTTCGGCAACAGTTTTCCGAGCTTCGGCCCCAACAGTTTGAAATTGGGGACGACTTCGTGCTCAACATACAGCGCCGGATCGTTGCTAAACTCCAGCTTCCGAACGTTGAGTTCTTCTTCAATCACCGCCGCGTGCTGCTCCAGCCACTTCTGGTGCTTTGTGTCCGCCAGAATCACCCGCACCTTTGACAGCGGCTGGCGCACTTTGAGTGTCGCCGCGTTTCGCGCATTGCGTCCGAGCGAGGCGATGAGCCGCACCAGGTTCATTCGCTCCGAGAGCGCCACATCCACTACGCTCGCATCACCGGCCGGAAACTCACAAAGATGAACGCTTTCGTGGGGACTGAGGGCTGGGTGCTGGCGGCCGGATTCCGAGGAGCTGGGTTCCCCAAGCTCCTCAACCGCCAGATTCCGCCACATCGTCTCTGCCATGAACGGTACGAAAGGCGCGACGAGTTTCGTGGCGGTTATAAGCGCTTCGTAAAGCGTCCAGTAGGCATCAAGCTTTTCGACGCCACGCTTGTCCGCCGCCCAAAACCGGTCACGACTTCGCCGCACGTACCAATTCGAGAGCGCGTCGACAAATTCCGTAATCTTCTGGCACGCTCCGAAATTGTCGTACGCGTCCATCCGCTCCACGACGGCCGCGCAGGTGCGACTGAGCTCGCTCAAAATCCACCGATCCAACTCGCCGCGCTCGTTCACCGGCCTGAACGACGGAGCGCGTGCGAGCACGCTCGCATCGAGGTTGTGCAGACTCTGGACTGGTCGCTTAAGCGACCAGTCCGCAGCGGCCCGAAGCTCCGCCGCCGGGTCAAATCCGTCGATGTTCGCATAGATCACGAAGAAGCTGTACACATTCCACAGCCGCAGCAAAAACTCCGGAATGCTGTCCTTGATCGCTTGCTCGTTGTAGCGGATCGTTGTCCACGGCGGCTGGCTCGCGAAGAAGAACCACCGTAGCGCGTCCGCTCCGTACCGATCGAAGATTTGGTCCGGCGGCAGGTAGTTTCGCTTCCGCTTGCTCATCTTCTGACCGTCTTCGCCCAGCATGTGGCCGAGGACGATGCAGTTGCGGAACGGATGAGGATAAGGCGACGGCGTTTTCGACTTGTCGCCAAACATCAGCGTGCTGATGGCTAGCTGTGCATAGAACCAGCCGCGAGTTTGATCGATGGCTTCGCTGATGAAATCGGCTGGGAACTGCGACTTAAAATGCTTGTCGCTGTCCTTCGTATGCGGAAAACCCCACTGAGCGAACGGCATCGAGCCCGCGTCGTACCAGCAGTCGATCACCTCCGGCACGCGACGCATGTGGGCGTTCTCGGCAAACGGCGAATCGTAAACGACTTCGTCGATGTACGGTTTGTGGATGCGCAGATCGTCCGGCAGTTCCGGATTTTGTTTCTTCGCCGCTTCCCAGACTTCGCTGCCGCGCACGCCGGGCTTGGCCATGAGTTCGTCATAGCTACCGACCGCTTCCATTTTGCCAGTCTCCTGGCATTTCCAAATCGGCAGCGGCGTTCCCCAGTACCTCTCGCGAGAGAGGGCCCAATCGACATTCGTTTCCAAAAACTTGCCGAAGCGCCCATCCTTAATATGCTCGGGCAGCCAATTGATTTTCGCGTTGTTCGCCAGCATGTCGTCTTTGAATTGCGACGTGCGAATGAACCAACTTTGCCGCGGGTATTGAATGAGTGCGTCTTCTTCGGCCCGCGGGCAGAATGGGTAGTCGTGAACGTACTGCTCTTGATGGAATAGAAGACCGCGTTCTTTGAGATCGCGAATAATTGGCTTGTCAGCAGCCTTTACCCAAAGCTTTTGGACGAATTCGGGGGCGTCATCGTTGAACTTGCCATCAGAATTAACGCAGTTGATGAGCTTTGGCCCGCTACCATCTTGGAATCGAGCTTGTTGTTCGATAAGGATTTCATGGTCATCTTCGCCGAATGCTGGAGCAATGTGAACGAGTCCCGTTCCGCTTTCCGTAGTAACGAACGATGCCGGAACGACACGCCAAGATTGGTGCTCGAATTCACCTGATCTCAGACGTCCCTTGCGCTCATAGCCATATCCGCTCGTTTCGTCCCGTTTCTCATTCGGATCAAACATTAACGTAGCGTTGCCCGCCGAGGCCCTCACGATCTTCGCACCAATCGTTCCGCTCGACCATTTCGACGCATAGTAGCAGTCAAATGGCGGTTGATATCGTTCGCCAATCAAACCTGCACCAGAAATCGAGCTGCTTACAGTTGGTCGAAACGCGCCCTTTGATTTCTCTGAAATCGTTTCGGCTAAGTCAGCGGC
>DATBAY010000151.1:0-4446 GCA_036271295.1 Lacipirellulaceae bacterium
GGCGCGGTTAGCGAATCAGGATTGGTTGGACTAGCGGGATACAGGGCTGATCGGTTTCGCTAAATCGCAAGCGGGTTGTCGCCCGGTTTCTTGGCAGCGCTTGCCTGCGAATTAAGCGTGCCGTCTCGGCTACATCGAAGCCGGGATATTAAAAAGTGTAAAATCCGGGGTTCGGCGCATATGCGGGGCTGCTAGCAGATTGCGGCACGGCAGTTGCTTTGGGTGGCGCGCTGCGTCTGGCGGGACGCCCAATACATGCGCCTTGAATGGCGATTTCCATCCTTCTGGAAATTGTCGGGTTCACTCGAAACGCCGTTCGGCGGTTCGTTCCGGGTGATTCCATGGGTTGGGACGGCCCGTGGATGCTTACGCGCTGGTTTTGTGCAGGTACCGGCGCGCCGTAAACCCTTCTGATGCGGAGACTGATTCATGCGAAGTGCGAGAAATTGGGGGCGGTTTCGGCCGTCGTTCTTAGCGTCGGCGCTGGTCGGCGTTCTATTGTTCGGGGCGTTGTCTCAAAAGACAACGGCCCAAGACGCGGCGACTCCGGCGGCCCCGGCCGCGGCAGCTCCGGATGCAACTCCGGCGCCGCCGCCACCGCAGCCTGATTCTACGGGCGCGACGGCGGGTGGAGTTGGCAACGTGTCTGTTGCCGATGCGAAGGCCGGCCTCACGATCAACGACGTTGCCGATCGAGTCGGCAAAAACGTTGTCTCGATCAACATCGTGTGGACATTGATCACTGGCTTTTTGGTGATGTTCATGCAGGCTGGGTTCGCGCTCGTCGAAACCGGTTTGTGCCGTGCGAAGAATTCTGCGCATACGATGGCCATGAACTTCATGATTTATCCGTTGGGCATGATCGGCTTTTACGTTTGCGGATTTGCGTTCATGTTCGGCGGTAGTGGCGGGAATCCGGCACTCGGCGGAGGTACTGCTGTTTTGGATAGCATGTACCACTTCGATTTCATGGGCAAAACGATCAATTTGATCGGTTACAAGGGCTTCTTCCTTGGCCCCAATGTTTATGACTGCGGTATTTTCGCACTGTTCTTGTTCCAGATGGTGTTCATGGACACGACAGCTACAATTCCGACCGGCACGATGGCCGAACGGTGGAAGTTCAGTGCCTTCGTGCTGTATGGCCTGTGCATCGGCACGATCATGTATCCGATTTACGGCTGCTGGGTTTGGGGTGGCGGCTGGTTGGCAAACCTGGGCAGTACGTGCGGTCTGGGGCACGGGACGGTCGACTTTGCAGGGTCATCTGTCGTGCATATGCAAGGCGGCGTGATTGCCCTCATTGGCGGTTGGATAATTGGACCGCGGATTGGCAAATACAACAAAGATGGTTCGGTCAACCCGATTGCGCCGCACAGCATCCCGATGGTGATGTTGGGAACGTTCATTCTCGCGTTCGGCTGGTTTGGCTTTAATCCTGGTTCCACCTTGGCAGGTACGGATGACCGGATCGCTATCGTAGCGACGAATACGATGCTCGCTTCGGCGACTGCGGCGTTTGCCACCTACTTATGGATGGTCGGTCCGCGACGGATGAAGCCAGACCCCAGCATGTTGTGCAACGGTATGCTGGCGGGCCTTGTGGCGATTACCGCGCCTTGTGCATTCGTGACGTCGATTTCGGCGTGCATTATCGGCATCGTGGCCGGCATTATCGTCGTCGAAGCAGTGTTCTTCATTGACCGCGTGATGAAAATCGACGACTGCGTGGGCGCGATTTCGGTGCACGGCGTCAACGGTTTGTGGGGCATCCTATCGCTGGGCTTGCTGGCCGACGGCACGTATGGTGTCGGCTGGAATGCCACCCACTTGTTCAAAATGGCGGATGGATCGCTGAAGATCATCGCCGACGTAGCAACCGCTCCAAAGGATGCTGTTGAGCAGGGCGTCACGGGCTGGTTTTATGGAAATGCAAACCAGTTCTGGGCTGAGTGCGTGGGCGGTATTGCCTGCTTTGTGTATCTGGCCATCATCAGCTATATCGTGTTCAAGGCGACCGGCGCGCTCTCGGGCGGCATCCGTGTTTCTCCGGAAGCGGAGCTGGAAGGTGTCGACGTGCCTGAGATGGGCGTCCTCGGCTATGCCGGCTTCGCGATGGACAAGGCGTCTGAGACGCCCCAGTCTCACTAATGTCGTTTGTTTATAATTAACGCAGCCACGACGAGGCTAAAGAGATTTAGCCTTGTCTGGCTGCCGCGATAATAAAGCGCTAGAATCCATCAACTCGCTGACAGGTCAAACACGCTGACGTCAGCCAATAAGGGAACACGTATATGAAGAAAATCGAAGCAATCGTGCGACATTTCAAGTTGGAGGACGTGAAAAACGCCCTCATTGAAAAAGGGATTACGGGCATGACCATCACGGAGGTCCGCGGCTTCGGCCGGCAGAAGGGCCACACGGAAATGTATCGCGGGACGGAGTATCGCGTTGATTTCGTTCCGAAAGTGAAGGTGGAAGTGGTCGTGGATGATGCCAAATCGTCCGTAGCGGTCGCGGCGATTGTGAAAGCGGCGCAAACCGGCCAGATCGGCGACGGCAAGATCTTCGTAACGCAACTTGCCGAGACGGTACGAATCCGTACGGGTGAAACCGGCGGCGACGCGATCTAATCACCTCGCTTTACAACGTTCTCAGTTCATAACAGGCAAGAGCGCCCGGGGCGCTTTTGCCTGTCACTTTATTTGGTGGTCTGTGCAGTAGCGCATATCGGTCGCGAGGAAGGTGGAATTGCAAATGGATCATGCTGCCTCGTCCCGCAGGCACTCGATGGTGGCGGTCGCACTGCTGGCGATCGGCATTTTGTATGGGCTTGCATTACTGATCGGGTGGCCACAAAGCGGAACGCAACTGATTGTCGATCAGCTTCATCATTCAGCAGATAGCGCAGCGGTGGCCGCATCGCAAGAAGGGGCGAATGAGGTCGCTGCTCCGCCGTTCTGGACCATCCTGCCGTTCGTGCTATTGTTGGCGGGAATCGCCGTATTGCCGCTAATTCCGCATACGTCGCATTGGTGGGAATCGAATTTGAATCGATTCAAAGTCGCGGGGGGCTTGGCGCTGTTGACGATGGCGTACTACGCCTTTTTGCACAGCGGTGCACTCGAAGGTCATTGGCCGGCTCACCACATCGTGCCTGGGACCGAAGGGGGCGTGCAAACTAGCCTGGTTAACGCGATTTTTGCGAATGCAATGCTGCAAGAGTTTGTTCCGTTCATCGTACTGCTATTCAGCTTGTACACGATCAGCGGTGGTATTCGGATTGCCGGCGATCTGCGTGCGCTGCCGACAACCAACGCAGCTTTCCTGTTGGTGGGAAGCTTATTAGCGAGTTTGATCGGGACGACGGGCGCAGCGATGCTGCTCGTACGACCGTTGTTAGAAACCAATCGTGAGCGAAAGCATGTCGCGCACACGCTAGTGATGTTCATTTTCGTGGTTTGCAACTGTGGCGGATGCCTATTGCCGCTGGGCGATCCGCCACTATTTTTGGGGTATCTCGAAGGGGTGCCGTTTTTATGGACGCTGCGGCTGTGGCCGGAGTGGCTATTCGTGAACTGCATGCTGATCTTGGCCTATTTAGCGATCGATGGGCTGTGGTTTTATCGTCGTGAGGTCAAAGCGGATATTGAGCGGGATACGAAGCGTGTGCATCGGATTCGTATCGCGGGTTGGAAGGTAAACGCGCCGCTGCTGGTGGGTATCGTGCTGACGGTCGCACTCTTGGACCCGGGCAAGCCGTTCCCAGGCACCGATTGGCATCCGTGGATGTATTTGCGTGAAGTAATTCAATTGTGCCTGGTCGGAACTTCGCTGTGGTTCGGTGACCACGCGGTTCGAGAGGCGAACCTATTCACGTATGGCGCAATCATCGAAGTGGCGGCGCTGTTTGTCGGGATTTTCATTTGCATGCAGCCGGCGCTGCAAATTTTGAGCATCAAAGGACAATCACTCGGGCTAACTGCGCCGGCCCATTACTTTTGGGCTTCAGGAAGTCTTTCTAGCGTGCTCGACAACGCGCCAACGTACCTGGTGTTCTTCAAGACCGCGCAATCGCTGCCGGGTGTTGCGGCGACCGCACCGGTCGCTGGCGTAAACCCGCTGATTCTTGCGGCGGTGAGCTTGGGATCAGTGTTCATGGGCGCGATGACGTATATTGGGAACGGACCAAACTTCATGGTTCGTTCGATTGCGGAATCCTCTGGCGTGAAGATGCCGAGTTTCTTTGGCTACATGATTTACAGCTGCCTGATCTTGCTGCCGATCCTTGCGCTGACCGTGTGGCTGTTTTTGACGTAAGGAAGGCTGGCCTAAACCCAGGTCAATGGTAATTCTGTCGGACGAGCCAGCTGCGACAAATGTTGATATGCTGGCAGAGTGAAACGAACCTACCGACTGAATCGAATCGTATTGGTGGCGCTGGCC
>DATBAY010000152.1:0-4234 GCA_036271295.1 Lacipirellulaceae bacterium
ATTCGAAAAATAGCTGACGAAATCGCGACGGAAAATTGCTTTGAGGACTGTCCAGTTCATATCGGCGATCTAAAAGATTGAGTGATCGAGTTTAAAGAATGCAGAAAAACTATCTCAGCGCGTAAGTTGATAAAAACGCTCATCCAGATTCCGCTCATTCCCCGCGATATCTTTCGGCGACCCATCGAACACCAGTCGACCTTCATTGATGAACAGCACGCGGTTACACATCGCTTCCACTTCTTGCATGATGTGCGTCGACAACAAGATCGTCTTCGTCTCTCCAATGCGGCGAATCGTTTCCCGCACTTCGCGAATTTGATTCGGATCCAAACCTGCCGTCGGTTCGTCCAATATCAGTACGTCAGGTTCGTGCAACAGGACTTGCGCCATCCCTACGCGCTGCCGAAAACCTTTCGAAAGCTTTCCGATCGGTTTCCCAATCACCGTGCCCAGTTTGCACAAATCGACGACCGTCTCGATCCGCTCTTCCAAATGCTTCCCGCTCAATCCGCGCGCCGTTCCAAAAAACCGCAACAAACTGCGTGGCGACATATCGGGATACAGCGGCCCGTTCTCCGGCAAGTAGCCCAAATGCTTAGCACCCTCGATGCGCTCCGTAGCCATGTTGTAACCAGCGATCCGCGCCGTACCCGCCGACGGAGCAAGATACCCCGTCAACAATTTCATCGTCGTGCTCTTTCCAGCGCCGTTCGGCCCCAAGAAAGCTGCCACTTCACCACGATTCACCGTGAACGTCACGTCCCGGCTCGCCGCAAAGTCGCCGTAAAACTTGGACAAATTCACGGCCTCGATCATCGCCTTGCGATCGCCGCCGTCCGCTGCATTCGCGGGCCGAGTCGCCGCCGAGTTGCTTGCCACGCTAGACATAAATTGAATTTGGTTCTGAAAACCGGTTAAGGAATAAGGACGTCACTGAAACCCTGGGCCCAGGCAAAGGTGGTGGGAAATGGCCTGGGGTCACAGCGGGCTGCACCAATCGGCCGCCCGTGGGCAGAATTGCGAATGGATCGGCTCGCACCGGCCGCGCCGGCACACCGCCAAGCCTTTTTTCGCTGCGTGAAGCGTACCCGGTTCGGCGGTTTGGTGTCTATACCCGCTACGCGACCAAGCGACCGCTGGTTCGGCAACTAGCCCACGATTTTTCGGCAGAATTTTAGATTAATTCCCGCGCCGCATCGCGAGGTGCCGCCGCCAATGCACGTCGTCCGCCTGCGGAAAATCCATTCGCAGGTGCACGCCACGCGACTCCTCGCGAGCCAGCGCCCCCTCCACCATCAAGCTGGCCACGGTGAGCATATTCTGCAGCTCCCAGCCGTGCGGATGATTCAGTTGTCGCGGCAACACATAACTACACCACCGACGAATCGTCCGCGCCGCGTCGGCCAGTTGCGGGCCTTCCCGCCGCACCCCCGCCGCCCGCCACATCAAACTCTTCAGCGAATTGCGAATATCAACCAGGTCGAGCGGCTCCGTGCGATCTTCCGTCGCGCTGTTCTCCAGCGGAATTGCCCGGAACGTGTCTCCTTCCACGAGCGCCTCTGCCGAAGCACCGCGCGCCGCGTGCGCGCCGTACACCAATCCTTCCAACAAACTGTTCGACGCCAACCGGTTCGCCCCGTGCAAACCGCTGCTCGTCACTTCGCCCGCCGCCCACAACCCCGGCACCATTGTCCGACCTTGGTGATCGACCGTCACGCCGCCAATCATGTAATGCGCGCCAGGCCGCACCGGAATCGGGTCCGTCGCTATGTCGATCCCAAACTCCGCGCACGTCCGCGCGATCCCCGGAAATCGCTTCCGCACGCGCTCCGCTTCCAAATGGCTCAAATCCAGAAAAACACTCGGTTGCCGCGTCTTCTCCATTTGCGCAACAATCGCCTGGCTCACCACATCCCGCGGCGCTAGCTCCGCGCGCTCATCGTAATCCGGCATGAACCGCCGCCCGGTCGAATCGATGAGCCGAGCCCCCTCACCGCGCATCGCCTCAGTGATGAGACTGCGACTACCGCCTGCGATATACAACACGGTGGGATGAAACTGCATGAACTCCATATCGCGCACTTCGGCTCCCGCGCGATACGCCAGTGCGTGCCCATCCCCCGTCGCGACCTCGGGATTCGTCGTCTCGCGATAAATCTGCCCCGCGCCGCCCGTACACAAAATCGTTTGCTTCGCCCAAATAAACGTGCGCCCATGCCGCGCATTCCAAACGAGCGCCCCACGACACCCCCCCTCGTGCGTCAGTAAATCAATCGTGAACGTATTCGACCACACCTGCGCATCGCTCTTATCCCGAATCCGCTGAATAATCGCCCGCATGATCTCATGGCCGGTCGCGTCACCGAGCGCATGCACAATCCGCCGATGGCTGTGCCCCCCTTCGCGGCCAAGCATCAACTCGCCATGCTCCTTGTCGAAGTTCGTGCCCCACTCAATAAGCTGCCGAATATGCTGCGGTGCCTCGCTCACCACCATTTCCACGACTTCGCGATCGCACAGATTAGCCCCAGCATTGAGCGTATCTTCCACATGACTCGCGAAGTTATCTTCCGGGTCGATCACGCTCGCGATGCCCCCTTGGGCATACGCGCTGTTCGACTGCTCCATCGTGTCCTTCGTGATCACGAGCAGCGACAGCCGCGGATCGACTTCCATTGCCGCGCGCAGCCCCGCGATCCCACCGCCGATGATCAACACATCGACAAAATGATGCGGAATCCGCTTCGGATGAAACGGCACCAAATATCGCGGCACATCTCCCACACCAACCCCTTCCCCCCGCCCTTTAGCGTCGGCCGCCAGGCCGAATCCACTTACTTACTCCCATCCTCCCGCGCCCGCGATACCCCTTGGTTATACGCCCGTAACCGATCCTTATACTCCGCCGGCACCGGCCCATGATACCCTTCGTGCAAATCGCGCATACTGTCTTTTTGCACCGCACTCTGCTGCAGTTCACCCGATCGCAACCCTAAACTCCGCAGCGCATCATCCAGGTCACGCTTGGCAGCGTCCCCTGCTTCGTTACCCTGCTCTGCCGCCGCCTTCCGCTGCTGCCAGCGATCCACGAAGCGCTTCAAATCCGCCTCCGACCAACCCAACTCCCTGAGCAAGTCTTTATCTACCTTCTTACCTTTTAGTTGATCTGCCAACTTGCCGACCACCAAATCCGTCTGCTTCCGCGCGTACTCGAGGTTCGCAGCGTCACCCTCCGGCGCTTCGCCCGTAATACTCACTTGCGGATTCACCGCGCCGCCCGGCTCGCCGCTGCCGCCCGACCCGCTTTGAGTGTTGCCACCGTCACTCTTACTATTCTGCCGCTCGTCGGACTTTTGCTTCGCTGGATCATTCGATTTCTCGTCGCCCTTCTTACCACCCTGTTGATCCGGTTGCTTGTTCTCAGTTTTATTCCCGTCCTGCTTCTGCCCCTGCTTATCGCCTTGCGATTGCTTGATGCCGTCGCCGCTTTGCCCGTCGTGGTTTTGCTGCGATTGGTTCCCTCCCGCATCCGGTCGCTCACTTTTCTGACCGCCAGCCTTGTCGCCCGCGCCGTCGCGCTGCTCGCTGCCTTTTCCTTGCGTCCTGCCATCGGAACTGCCCGTCGGATGATCCGACTTCGCATCCTTTCCGCCAGCGTTCGACGTGTCACCCTTCCCTTGCTCTCCCGATTGCCCGGCATCCGTATCGGCCGACTGATTCTGACCCGTACTACCAGTCCCATCATGCGGCGATTTCTGTCCACCACCTTCCGACCCGCGACCCGCTTTGTCGCCACCCTGGTCGCCATGCGAATCGCTTTCTTTCTTGCCGCTCGCACCGGCCGGCGGCTCTGAATTATTTTTGTTCTCGTTTTTCGAGCCCGCCTGCTCGGTCTTCTCCGTCGGCTTCATTCCAGGCTGCGAATTTGGTGAGCCTTGTTTCTTCTCATCCTTACCGCCGCCCGCCGAGCCTGTCGTTGATGATTGCCCATCGCCACTCGACGGCTCCTGTTTCGATTCACCACCCGATTGTTCTTGCTTATGCGAATCATCCTGTCGCGAATGGGCTCCTTGTCCCTTCTCGCTCTTTCCTTTGTCGCCCGGCTGTTTGTCATCCGGCTTCGAGTTTGCGCCCTGTCCCTGCGAATCCGATTTCTTTTCTCCCACGCCATCTTTCTGCTGCGATTCGGAACCTTGGGCGCCAGCGTTATCGTCGCGCGACTGGCCTTTTT
>DATBAY010000153.1:0-9458 GCA_036271295.1 Lacipirellulaceae bacterium
GCACTCATCTGTTCTTTCCCTTGCCGCCCTCTGCCGGCTTTGCTATCCTCCCCGCCCCGCCGCCGAATCGGTGTGCGCTTAACTCGAAGCAAGACCACGCATCGAGTTCGCCCGAGCACATACGGTTTATGGAGAAACCGCAATGCCCCGCAAAAATCGCCCAGCCACTTCTGTCTCGCTTTCACGCCGTCCGCGCAACTGGAAACGCCTTCTCGCGATTGCCGCCAGTGGCTTCGCAGTGCTTGCGATCTGCGTCGTGCTCAAGCTCGCAATGGGTAGCAAATCCGCCAACGCGGAGCTTCCCAATCCGTTCCGCAAAAGTCCGCCCGCGGCCGACAGCAGCGCGCAACAACAATCCGCCAAGCCAGGCGTCCAACAAGCCAGCGCTACTGCCCCAAAGGCCGATAAGCCCCAGCACGACATCATGGCGATCGTCAACGGTGAAGAGCTTCACCGCGACGCCCTCGCCGCCGCCTGTTGCGACCGCTATGGCAACGAAGTGCTCGAAGGCCTCGTCAACAAGCGGCTCATCATGCACTACTGCAAGAACCGCAACATTGAGGTCACCGATGCCGAAGTCGACGCGGAAGTCGAACGCATGGCGAAGCGCTTCAAAATTGGCAAAGAACAATGGTTCGAAATGCTCGAAAAAGAGCGCGGCATCCATCCGGAACAATACAAACGCGATATCCTCTGGCCGACCCTCGCCCTGCGTAAGTGCGCCGCCAACGAAATCGTCGTCAGCGACGTCGAACTTCAAAAGGCTTACGACGCCCAATACGGCCCCGCCGTCAAATGCCGTCTGATCGTCGTCAACAATCACCAGAAAGCCGATCAGATCCACGATCAGCTTATAAAGCAGCCGAACGACTTCGCGCGATTGGCCATGCAAAACTCGGTCGACGTCAACAGCGCGAGTATCGGCGGCATGATCCAGCCGATTCACCACCACGTCGGCGACCCCGCAATTGAGAAGTCCGCGTTCGCGCTCCAGCCAAATGAAATCTCGGCCGTCATTCCGGTCGCCGAGCAGTTCGCTATCCTGAAGTGTGAAGGCGCCGTGCCGCCGCGCAACGTGCCGATGGAAACCGTTAAGGATGAGCTAACCGAGCACATCCAAGAAGGCAAGCTCCGCGAAGTTTCCGGCAAGCTCTTCAAACAGCTGCAGGATTCGTCCACCGTGCAAAACGTTTGGAACAACCCGCAGTTGCACGCCCAAATGCCGGGCGTCGTCGCTACGATCAACGCCGAGCAAATTCCTTACTCTGAACTCGCCGAAGAATGCCTCATGCGGTACGACCGCGAAGTACTCGAAGTCGAAATCGCTCACCTGCTGCTAAATCAGGCCCTCAAAAAGGCGAACCTCACGGTCAACGATCAGGATCTCAACGCCGAAATGGCCCACGCCGCGCAGCTCGCCGGCGTTGTCGGAAAAGACGGCAAGCCTGATATGGAACGCTGGATGAAAGCCGCCACGGAAGAGCAGGGGATCACGAAGGATCGTTACTTGAAGGACTCTGTCTGGCCGTCGGCGGCTCTCAAGAAGCTCACCGGCGACAGCGTCCAAATTACCGAAGACGATCTCAAGAAGGGCTTCGATGCCAACTATGGCGAGCGGGTCCGCTGCCGTGCGATCGTGCTCCCCAATATGCGCAAAGCCCAGGAAGTTTGGAGCAAGGCTCGCCAAAATAACACTGTCGAATACTTCAGCGATCTCGCCGAAGAATACTCCTGCGAGCCGAGCAGCAAATCGCTGCGTGGCGAAGTGCCCCCGATCCGCCATTACGGCGGTCAACCGCAAATCGAGGATGTTGCCTTCGACCTGAAGGCCGGCGAGCTCTCCGGCATCATCCAACTAGGCGACAAGTTTGTCATCCTGCGCTGCGAAGGCCGCACTCAGCCGGTCGAAGTCAATCCGCAGGAAGTTCAAACGATCCTGAAGCAAGACATCTTCGAGAAAAAGCTCCGCATGGCGATGGGCGAAAAGTTCGACGATATCCGTTCCAAGGCGCGAATCGACAACTTCCTCGCCGGCACATCGCAATCTCCCGAGCGCGTAAAGCCCGCCGCTGGCGAAAACGTGCCACATGTCGACGAGGCGGTTCGCCAAACCTCCGGCACCGCTCCGCACTAATTTCGCCGCGCGAACCAGTCGGCTATACTGAATCGTCTGTTGTTGTAGAAGGCGTCTCCGACGCCGAAAGATCAACAATTCTATTCAGTGCTCCGATGTCTGCACCTTCAAACAATTCGCCGTCCGATCGACCGTTCCCGATCCAGGTCGCCGAGCGCGTCACGCGTCTGCCTCCCTACTTGTTTGGCCGCATCAACGGCTTGCTCCAGCAAAAACGTCGCGCCGGCGACGACGTAATCGACCTCGGCATGGGCAACCCGTCGGATCCGCCCGAAGATTTCGTCATCGATAAACTGAACGAAGCCGCCCGCGACCCGCGCAACCACGGTTACAGCAAATCGAACGGCATCGCCAACCTCCGCCGCGAAGTCGCTTCGAAGTATTTCAAGCGCTTCGGCGTCCGTATCGATCCCGACGAAGAAGTCATCGCCTGCCTCGGCTCGAAGGAAGGCTTCAGCCACATGTGCCTGGCGATGATGGGCCCCGGCGACACGGCCATCGTCCCCGCGCCGTACTTCCCAATTCACGTCTACTCCGTCGCGCTCGCCTCGGGCAATGTGATCGCCCTCGAAGTCCGCGACAGCGAAAAATTCCTCTCGAATATCGCGTACACGTGCGAGCATCTCTATCCCAGGCCAAAGCTCGTCATTCTCAACTATCCGCACAATCCATCGACCGTCTGCGTCGAGCAGCCATTTTTCGATGAGGTCGTAAAACTCGCCCGCAAATATGGCTTCGCCGTCATCAGCGACTTCGCCTACGCCGACGTTGCGTTCGACGGGTACAAACCACCCAGCTTTCTCGCGTCACCCGGCGCTGCCGACGTCGGCGTCGAGTTCACCACAATGAGCAAGGGCTACAACATGGCAGGCTGGCGCATCGGTTTCTGCGCCGGCAACCGCCAAATGATTAAAGCCCTCGCCACGATCAAAGGTTATTACGATTACGGCATGTTCCAGGCCGTCCAAATCGCAGCGATTATGGCCCTCCGTAACGGCGACGCGGGCATGGAGCAACAGGCCGCGATCTACGAAAGCCGCCGCGATGCCCTCATCGAAAGCCTCTCCCGCATCGGCTGGCCGATGACACCCCCCAAAGCCAGCATGTTTTGCTGGGTGCCAATCCCAGAAGTTTGGCGGCAGCGCATGAGCACCATGGACTTTGGTATGATGCTCCTCGAAAAAGGCAACGTCGCCGTCAGCCCTGGCAGCGGCTTCGGCCCCGCCGGCGAAGGCTTCCTGCGGATGTCGCTCGTCGAAAACGAAGAACGCCTACGCCAAGCCGTGCGGCAAATTCAAAAATGCCTCCGCGAAGCCGAAGGAAAATATTCTTCCGGCAACGGCTCAACGCCATCCGAAAGCGCCAAGATCTCGACGCCTTAGGGCGCTCAATCAATCTTCCTGTTTTTTTGACGACGGCGCTTGATACCCCTGGTGACTACTGTTACACTACTGTAGTCAGTTGGCTTTCCCCGGGAATTTCGAATGTTTCTGCGAATTGAAAAAGGCTCCGCCGTCCCGATCTCGAGGCAAATCGCCGATCAGATCGCCACGCTTTGCGCCTCCGGTGGTCTGAAGCCCGGCGACCGCTTGCCCTCGGTCCGCGAGCTCGCCCGGGAACTTACGGTCAACCAAAACACGGTGCTGCGAGTCTACGACCGTCTGTGCGGCGAAGGCTTGCTCGAAATGCGTCACGGCCAGGGCACCTTCGCCACCGGGAAAACATCCGAGCGGCGAAAGTTGGCGCACCGCGAACGACTTGTCGATGAACTCCGCCAAATCGCGCAGCAGGCGTATGGCCTGGGACTAACCACGGACGAACTACACGTGCTATTGGCCGAAGCCACCAACGGCGTCGCCGAATTCGTTCACGCTTCCGGAGAGGCTTCTCATGACTGAACCCGCCATCGACATCCAAGCCGTCCACAAGGCCTTTCGCTCCACCGAAGTCCTGCGCGGGTTGACCCTGCGTGTGGACCGTGGAAAGACATTTGCCTTCCTCGGACGCAACGCGGCCGGCAAAACAACGACGATCCGCATGCTCCTTGGCTTGTTGCCGCGCGACGACGGCGCAATTCGCGTTTTGGGAATCGACCCAGGGCTGGATCCGCTCGAGCTCCGCCGGCGCGTCGGCTATCTCGCAGAAGACCAAACCATGTACGGCTGGATGCGCGTCGAAGAAATCGTCCGCTTTGTCGCGCCGTTCTATCCCAACTGGGATCACGCCCTGGCAGCCAGATATCTTCGCGACTTCGAGTTGCCGCTCCGCACACGCATCAAGCATTTGTCCAAAGGCCAAAGCGTCCGGCTCGGCCTGGTACTCGCGCTCGCGCATCGGCCAGAACTGGTCATTCTCGACGATCCGGCCCTCGGCCTCGACCCCATCATGCGGAAGCAATTTAACCGCGACCTCATCACCCACCTGCAGGGCGAAGGCCGAACGATCTTTTACAGTTCGCACCTCCTCTACGAAGTTGAGCCCGTTGCCGATGAGGTTGCGATCCTCGACCAAGGCCGGATCGTTCGACAGGCCGAAACCGAAACCCTCCGCCGCGACGTGAAGCAGATCATTACATCCCCAGAATCGCTGACCGCTGTGCGAAATAATCTCAAGATCCTGGACGAAAGCTCCGACGGCGATCGCCTCGCCGTCACCGTCGAAGGCGCCGAGAACGCGATCGCAATCCTAAATCGCGAAGGCGTCGATTTCCACGTCGTCGACCTGAATCTCGACGAAATCTTCGAAGCCTACGTCGCGGGCCGCCGCCCACGCCCCGCGTCGCCATCCCACGAACCAACCCCGCAACTCCAACCCGTCTAAGCTAATTTCACTCATTTATTTAGCCCCGAGCGAGTCGCCCGGGGGGCCTTCGACAACACCATGCACTCAACCTGGTACAGCCTCGCCTGGAAAGAATGGCACGAGCACAAGTGGAAACTCGCCGCGATCGCTGCCACGATGTGCGGCGTCCTCCTCTGCGCCGTGGCTTTCTACGAGCACCATGATTTCCCCGGGGTGGTCAGCTCCACTTGCTGGGTATGCGCAATCCCGCTCTCCCTGTTCATCGGATTCGGCGCCGGCGCCAACGAACGCTCGCGACGCTCGCTTCCCTTTTTGCAATCTTTGCCCGCGCCCCTGTGGCAGATTGCCATCTTAAAACTGTTTTTCGGCATGCTAATGGTGTTTATTCCCATCTTGTTGATGGCAACTATCGCTTATGCCGAAATGCGAATCGCACCAACGTGGGAACCGCGCGCATTGGAATCACTGGCTTTGTGTTTGCCATTTGCCGCCAGCCTATTTATTTGGTCCGCAGCAATCGGCGTGAATCGCAAGGATGAGGTGAGCGCCGCCGCCGTCTCGCTCAGCGTCATGGTCGGCTGGTCGCTTATTCTGCTTCTAATCGCCATCTTGTGCTGGTCTCCAAACCAGCCTCCGGCGTGGTTTCTTATTGCATCTTATTCAGCAACTCCCGGCGGTATTGCGTTGCTATTCTCAAGCAACGATATGATGCAATATCAGACAGTCGGTATTTTGCTTTGGCTGCCCATCCACGGCTTGCTTTGCGCGTGGTACATCGCACGGTTCGGTCACACGACGCATCGGGAAATCCGCTCACCAAGCGTCGCGGCCGAAGCGGGCAAAGCAGCCTGGCTTCCGCCGCCACGTCGCACCGCTCTGTCGGCAACCGCTTGGAAACAATTCAGAGAAAGTGGTCCAATCGTCCTCTGCGGCCTGGCCGGCGCTGTCGCGATCACGACCATAATTATGATGGGTAGTTTCTATGGTCAACGAGATACCGCTGTCTTTGCCGATTCAGGAGACGTCTACACCAAGGTCGCGCTCGTTGTGAGCTTCTTCATCGCCCTCGTGCTGGGAATTGGCGTCTGCCATGCCGACATAGAACCGCAGCTCAATACGTTCTGGCGAACGCGCCCCATCAACCCGGACGGTTGGTTTTGGATCAAGTTCGCCACGGGCCTGACGCTTTTACTCGCCGCTACGTACCTCCCGAACACGACGCTGGCTTTTCTCGGCGTGGCGAAAATCTCCGCCGACATGACCGCGAATCCGTACCTCCTGGCATCAGCGCAAATCGCCATTTTCGCCTCCGCCGTCGCGATTACCTGCCTCGTTCGCCACGCCGTCTACGCCGCGATACTTACCATCCCCGTCATCTACCTCGGAGTGGTCATGATTTGGGTTGCGATGTGGGCTGCAGCGCATTTAGGCGGCCAGAACGACTGGGCTAAAAATCCTTTGGAGCTCACCGAGACTCAACTCGCCTGGGGATTCTTGCTTACTTTTTTCTTCAGCACGCTCCTCGCCTGGCTCGCCATGCGCAACGACTGGGGCCGCAAAAGTCGTTACTAAGTTCACGGGGATTACGACTCCGTGTCTGCAACGAGCGGCACAAATCCAAACGTACCCAAGTCATCGCACTCGAATTGATCGCCGTGGCGCGTGATGCGAATCATTTCTTGCCGCGAATTCCTACCCACCGGAATCACGATCCGCCCGCCGTCGCCAAGTTGCTTCTGATAATCCCCTGGCAGCGATTCCGCACCCGCGGTGCACACGATCGCATCGAATGGCGCTTCGCTCGGTAATCCGAGCGTGCCGTCGTCGAAGTAGCAGCGTACATTGCGAAACTCCAACCGCGCGAGCCTCTCCGCGGCCGAACGATACAACGGTTCTAGACGTTCAATGGTGTGAACTTCTCGCACCAGCAGCGAAAGCACCGCCGCGCAATACCCGCTCCCCGTGCCGATTTCGAGCACTTTGTCGCCCGCCGCGAGCAGCGCCGCCTCGCACATGAAAGCAACCGTGTACGGCTGCGATATCGTCTGCTCGAACTCGATCGGCAGAGCCCGATCGTCGTAAGACTCCGACAGCAGTGGCCCTGGCACAAACTGATGCCGCGGCACCCACTCCATCGCCTCGAGCACGCGCGGATCGGAAATTCCGCGGTCCTCCAACTGCTCCACCACCATGTTATGCCGCGCGACGTCGAAGTTCATACGGCACCTCTTCGACTGCGAGATTCATACCAATTCCAACAGCCGGGCGAGCCACGCTCGCTGGTCTGCCACGCATACGCCTATTTCGCTTCCCCAGCCCGTTCCTGGTACAGCTTCACAAACTGCCCCAACTCCTCATCATTCAAATCGGAAATCGCCCGATACTTCATCCCACCACGCTCCCAATGGCGAAGGTTAAATCCGTGCTTCGCCAATGACCGCGCATCCTTTGTGACATCCCCGTCCGCCGGCCAGGTAAACAAGTTGATCGTGTGTTTCCGCCGCGAATACACAATCGCCGCCACGGGCCGATTCTGCAAATAATCCAACCGCACGCCCGTCAGCTCGAACCCATCCGCCGCCAAATCCGGCGTCGGCGGCGAAAAGTCCACCTCCCCTTTGAACCACGGTTTAATCCTATTAGCCGCTGGACGCTAGCCCCCGGTTTCTTGCCATCAGTTGACGCGTAAGCATTTGCTGACGTATACTGGCCCCATGGTCGCCACCGCGAACATACCCGCCGATGTCTTCAGCGCGATCAGCCACCCAGCTCGTCGCACCATGCTCGATCTCCTAGCCCACGCGGACCACTCCGCGGGCGCGATCGCCGGCCATTTCGAAATGAGCCGCCCGGCCGTCTCGCAGCACCTCCGCATCCTGCTCGATGCCGGCCTCGTTACCGAACAGCGCCACGGCCGCGAGCGCCGCTACCACTTCGTCCCTGAGCAACTCAGCGTCGTCCGCGATTGGCTCGCCCACTACGAACGCTTCTGGGATGACCACCTCCAGCGCCTTCAAAAAACGCTCGCCAAAAAGAAAAAGTCATGAGCCGATCGATCAAACGTGAACTAGTTTTCCCGCACCCGCGCGAAGAAGTCTGGCAAGCAATCGTAAACAGCGACACGCTCGCCGAGTGGATGTACCCCAACGACTTCGAGGCGCGCGTCGGCCATCACTTCAAGTTCCAAGTGCCGCCCAACCCAAAAGCAAAATTCGACGGCATCACCATCCACTGTGAAGTCCTCGAATGTGATCCCCCACACCAACTCATTTACGCCTGGGCCGGCGGCGCACTCCTCGATACGCGAGTCACCTTTCGCCTCGAACCCGACGGCGAAGGAACCCGCCTATTTTTTGAGCACGCCGGCTTCGACTTTACGCAGCCCTATTGCGAGCCCGCCGTTAAAGGCCTTGAGTTCGGCTACAAAAAAATATTCGAACAATTCCAAATCGTGATGCAACGTCTCACCACACGCCACAACTAGTTCGAGCAATTTGATTAGATTCTCTCCTCCGTGCTATCCGTGGTTAAATCTTTTGCTCTTTAGGAACAACTCATATGCCAAAAAAGAAGCTCTCGTCAAAACAAACGGAAGAACTGCTCGAAGCACTTCACGCACGCTTCGAAAAAAACATGAAGCGCCATAAAGCCCTGGCGTGGGACAAGGTTCAAGCCCGGCTCGAATCCAAGCCCGATAAGCTCTGGTCACTCCAAGAAATGAAAAGCACCGGCGGCGAACCAGACGTCGTCGGCCGTGACAAAAAAACCGGCGAATTTATTTTCTTCGACTGCTCCGCCGAAAGCCCCAAAGACCGCCGCAGCGTTTGTTACGATCGCGAAGCCCAGAAAGCGAACATCAAAGGCCGGCCGGACGCAAAGAACAACGCCGTCGATATGGCCGCGGCGATGGGCATCGAACTACTAACCGAAGACGAATACCGCGATCTGCAAAAACTCGGCGAGTTCGACCTGAAAACGTCCAGTTGGGTAAAAGTGCCAGCTGATATCAGAAAGCTCGGCGGCGCGATCTTCTGCGACCGCCGCTACAACCAGGTCTTCGTCTACCACAACGGCCCGCAGTCTTATTACGGGGCGAGAGGATTCCGGGGATCGCTAAAGGTCTAGAAAACCGGAATGACCCGCCGTAGCAGGAACGCTCTAGCAAAGTAAAAGTCGGGGTGACACGATTCGAACGTGCGACTTCTTGCTCCCAAAGCAAGCGCTCTAGCCAGGCTGAGCTACACCCCGCGAGCCCTATATCGTAGCCCCCCAAGCCCCACCGGACAACAACAACCCGCCGCTTGCCGTTTAGCTCAACCGCTAGGGTACGAACCGCACCCACTTTCTTCCTTTCCCATTCCGCCCTCTACATTCCCCTTCGAAATTCTCCAAACTTTTTTGTAGATTTTGAGCCAGCACCTGTGTTAGGGTTACGCACGAAATGACCGCAGGAGCGTCGCTGCCGTAGCGCTCGCCGGCGGATGTCGCACACGAAAAGCGGCGGACGATTCGCCAACGGCGA
>DATBAY010000154.1:0-3288 GCA_036271295.1 Lacipirellulaceae bacterium
ATTCGATTAGCAAACAGAGCGGGGGCACGAAAGTTAAAGATTATAACCAGACCTTACACCAATCCCCGTTGGTTTCAATCCTCGTCCCCCGACTCGCCCGGCCTACGTTTCGGCAATCTACTCACGTCGCGACTTGTTCAACGCCGTTACCCAGTATTAACTTAATAGTATCGGCCAACCGGAACCGCGGCCGCCGCTCGGCCAACAAGAGGCATTTGAAATGAGTATCAACGACCTGGCCGCCAAGTTCGGCGACGCCTGCTACGTCTTTCTCGCGCTCAATTTCCTGTGGGGCCTGTATAACGTCATCCTCGGGTTCCGCCGGGTGCGAGAACTCTCGTTCGGCAGCCACGAAGACCAGGCCGAGTTTCTCGACGAGATCATGCCCCTCTTAGAAGGCGGCAAGTTCGCCGAGCTCGAAGAGCAAACGGCCGATGACCCGCGGGCTCTGCCGCAACTGATCGAGCTCGCGACCGCCAACCGCCAGCTGAGCTACGACCAGCTGCGCCAGGTCGTCATGGAGATTCTGCAACGCGATGTGATGGGCGATCTCGAATACCGCACCAACTGGATCGCCACTTCGATCAAATGCGGTCCGCTGCTCGGTTTGTTCGGCACCGTGCTTGGCATGATGGCCGCCTTCGGCCGCATCGGCACTGGCGAGAAGGTCGAGCCGTACATGATCGCCAAAGAAATCAGCATCGCACTCGTCTGCACCGCGATGGGCCTCGGCACGGCCATTCCCTTCAACTTCCTGCTCGCCAGCCTGACGACGAAAATCCGCAACTTCCAAGACGCGCTCGGCGCCGGCCTGATGCGTGTTCTCGACTTCTTCAAAAATCGAGGAAGCAGCGGCCCGTGAGCAACCATTCGCCCATGCTGAATTTCGGAGGAACGGGATCCGACGAGCTCATCGCCCGCCGGCCCGATTCCGAGATGCCGGAGTTCGATATCACGGCGATGGTCGACCTGGTGTTCATGATGAACATCTATTTTCTGGTGACGTTCGTCGCCGTTTCGATGGGCCAGCTCAACCTGCCCTCCGCCACGCACGTAGCGCCGCTGGACTCCGATACCGCCGTGATCTTCACGCTCACTCGCAGCGCTGATGGCAAGTCGGTCAACTTGTACGTGGGCGACGGCGTGAAGACCGAAGCGATCACCGACCCAACTCAGCAGGAAGAGCGAGTGCAAGGCGCGGTTGCGAAAGGCGTCGCCGCCGGCAAGAAAAATGTGCTGCTGAAAGCCGAGAAGAAGGTGCGGCTTGCAGATATGTTCCGCATCGCCACGGCCGCGCAGGCAGAAGGCGTAAAGATGAACATCGGCGTGCTGGAAAAGGAGGCGCGGTGATGATTCGATTCGCGTGCCCCTATTGCGGCAAGAAACTCGGCGCGTCCGACACCTCCGTTGGCAAGGAAAAAACCTGCCCCAATTGCCGAGCGCGGGTCAAAGTCCCGCCGCCGGAAACTGCGCTTGCGCAGGCTGAGCGCAAAGAAACGAAGCCCCGCGAGGCGGCCGATCACCCGCTGTTGCTAATGGGCCGCCGACCCGAGCACAAAGACTTGATCGACATGACCGCAATGGTCGACATCGTGTTCTTCCTGCTGATCTTCTTTCTCGTCACGTCATTACAATCTGTCGAAGCGGTAATCGGTTTGCCAGCCCCCCAAGGACACGCCAACTCTGCGGAGACCGTTCAAGCCGCGCCCGATATGACGAATGACCCCAGTATGGTGATTGTGACGATCGACGCCGATGACGCAGTGTTCGTTGATGACGAAGAAGCGATCAGCGAACAAGACCTTCGAGCCAAGCTGCGAGCCGCCCACAAAGAACAGGATAAAGACAGTTTGACAATCAACACCGCCGCCGACTCAACAAACGGCAAATTTGTGATGGTTTTGGATGCCGGCGCCGATGCCGGCATGAAAGACATCCTGTTCACGACTCCCCACGGCGACACGAATGCCAAGCCCTAAGAATCATTGCCGACGAAATCTCGCGAGAGACAAAAAATCAATCTGCGATCGAGTTTCACCATCCAACGCAAGCTCCGCCGATGCTTTCCCCAGAACGGGCGCGAACTTGAAGCCGTGCCCAGACAAGCCAGCGGCAAACGAAACATTCGGATGTGTCGGATGCCGATCGACAATGAAATGTTCGTCGGGCGACATCGTGTATAAGCAAACCGCATGGTCCGTCACGCGATCTGAAACGCCCGGCAGCCACTGGGTGCGGACATCATTGATCCGCCGCAGTTCGCCGAGATCCATCTCACGATCAACATCCAACGGCTCATTTACTTTTTTACCACCGCTGTGTTCGGCGAATTTTATGCCACGATGATCGATCTTCGGAAAACCATAGAAGACACTCGACCCGTGCTGCGTATTAGCCGCATTTTCGAAGCTGCGTGGCAGCTCAAACAGAAACACCGGAAAGCCCGCGGAAACTTCGTACCGAGGCCCATCGGTTGCGAACCAAAACAGCGACTTTCGGCGCACTGTGAGTGGAATGCCTATGACTTTCAAGACTTGCGCGGCCCACGGGCCCGCGGTGATGACCAGTCTGCTCGCAGTAACGCGACCGCGATCCGTTTCAACAACAACTTCTTGGTCGGTCGCATTCCAGTCGTGAGCGGTAGTATCGAGCATCAGACTCGCACCGGCGGCTTCGGCAAGGGCGAGATGAGCGGCGACGCAATCTTCGACGAGAAGGTAGCCGGCGCCGGGTTCGTAAACGCCTGCAACGTCGCCAACCGTTCCCAAACCTGGCCAGCGGTCGACGATTTCTTTGGAAGTCAGACTGTTAACCGTCAGATTGTGCTCTACCGCCGCCCGCATTACACCAGGGACGATGACACCATCGGGAGGTCCAATCTCAATCAGGCCTGTCTCATGGAGAAGGCGTTTGCCTGCACGCTGTTCGAGAGATCGCTACAGGTCATAGCTTTCGGTCAGCAGCGGTACATAGTCTGGATGTTCGAAATAGGCCTGCCGAATGACGCGAGTATGGCCGTGCGTGCTACCGCGATCGTGCGGCGGTCGAAAGCGATCGATTCCGACGGCCCGAACGCCGCGGTCGGCCAAGTGATGGAGTACGGCGCTGCCGACGCCACCGACGCCGAGCACGATAACGTCGTAGTTTTGCATACAGCCAATGATCGGCGCGGAACCAGATTGCGCCAAGGCGGCACGCGGCGAAAAGACAGATGCCTGACGTCGGGGCGGCTTTATTCAATAGGATGCAACCGCATCACTACGCCGGGCGCCGTTGGCATGAACGTCT
>DATBAY010000155.1:0-6545 GCA_036271295.1 Lacipirellulaceae bacterium
CGAATTTATCGACCAGCGCGCACGCGATTTCAAACGCCACCACGTTTTCGACGATCACGCTTGCTGCCGGCACCGCGCACACGTCGCTTCGCTCGTAACTCGCTTCTTGCTTCTCTTTCGTATCCAGATTGATTGATTCCAGCGGCTTCGCGAGCGTGCTGATCGGCTTTTTCGCGGCCCGCAGGATGAGCGGCTGGCCGTTTGTCATGCCGCCTTCAATGCCGCCGGCGTTGTTCGTCGGTCGCACGTAACCCAAACCTGGTTCACGCTGGTGGTCTTTATCGTATTTAATCGGATCGTGCACTTGCGAGCCGCGCCGCCGCGCCGCTTCGAATCCCATACCAATCTCAACGCCTTTGATCGCTTGGATCGACATGACCGCCTGCGCGAGCTTACCGTCGAGCTTGCAATCCCATTGGGCATGTGATCCGAGGCCGAACGGCAAACCGTCGACCCGAACTTCCAAGATGCCGCCGAGCGTATCGCCGTCTTTCCCAGCGGCGTCAATCAGTTTCTTGATTGCCTCATCACGCGATGTATTGAGCGAGTAGATTGCGCTCTGATCGCGCGTGGCGCGGAGCCGATCGAGTGGTGCATCAACGGGCTCGATCCGCTCGCCGCCGAGCTCGACGACGTAACCGAACGCGGTGATGCCGAACTCGGCCAGCAATTGTTTGGCAAGCGCGCCTGCCGCTACGCGCACGGCTGTTTCCCGAGCCGAAGCCCGTTCCAGCACGCCGCGAATCGAACCCAAATACTTTACCGCGCCCGTGAGATCGGCGTGCCCTGGCCGCGGTCGCGGCAAATCGTCGAGTCGCTCCAGCTTATAATCGCGGTTCGGCACCTCGAGGGCAATCGGGCTCCCAAGTGTTACGCCCTTCCAAACGCCGCTGAGGACGTTGACCGTGTCGGTTTCAATTCGCTGCCGGCCACCGCGCCCGTAGCCACCTTGCCGCCGCCGCAGTTCTACGTTGATCGGATCGACGTCCACGGTAACGCCGGCCGGAAATCCGTCAATCAATGTGATGAGCGTTTTGCCGTGCGATTCACCGGCGGTCAGATAACGAAGCATAGAGAAAAAAGGGAGCAGGATTCAGAGGACGGAGATCAGAGAACACCGAACTATTTCTCTATCTTAGCAGCGCAGCCGATCGATTAAGAGACCGCCATTACCCTGGCCTCTGATCCCTGACGTCCGACTTCTCGCTGCTACTTCCACGCGAATTCTTCGCCCGTCAGCCGCTCGAATGCTTCGATATACTTCGTACGCGTGTTCGTGATGACTTCGCCCGGCAACTCCGGAGGCTTGCTGTTCTTGTCCCAGCCGCTTTGCGTCAGCCAATCGCGCACAAACTGCTTGTCGTACGACGGTTGTCCGCGACCAGCCTGGAATTTATCGGCCGGCCAGAACCGCGAGCTATCCGGCGTAAGAACTTCGTCGATCAAAATCAGCTCATCATCAACCAGTCCGAATTCGAATTTCGTATCGGCGATGATCACGCCACGTTTGGCGGCGAACTCGGCGCCGTGCGTGTAAAGCTCGATGCTGCGCTGCGACAATTGCTTCGACAGATCGGCGCCCACGCGGGCACACATTTCATCGTAGGAAATGTTCTCATCGTGCAGCCCCTGCTCGGCCTTGGTGGATGGCGTGAAGACGGCCCCCGGCAGCCGATCGCTCTCGCGAAGCCCGCTCGGAAGTTCAATGCCGCAGACCGAACCAGTCTTCTGGTATTCGCTCCAAGCCGACCCTGAAAGATGCCCGCGCACAACGCACTCAATAGGCACCACGCTGGTCTTTCGCACCAGCATCGAGCGTCCTTCGAGCGGTTTGCGATCGACACCCGGCGGCAAATCGAAGTCTGCCACATCGCACGAAATCATGTGGTTCGGCACATCCTTGAAATGCTCGAACCAGAATCGGCTGAGCTGCGTCAGCACGCGGCCCTTATCCGGAATGCCGCTCGGCAATACCCAATCGAATGCGCTGATTCGATCGGTGCTTACCAAAAGGAGCGTATCGCCGAGATCGTAAATATCGCGAACCTTACCGCGGCGAACTGGCAAATCGGCGAGCGATGTGGACGTGATGGTCGAGGACATGGCGGTTTCCATTTAAATAGCCGATCCATCCTGGTTCGGTTGAGTAAGTGGTCGATCCGTCTCAGGCCGGAGGAGGAACGCTTCGCTCCGAACAAAATAGTTTCTCGGCGCGAAACCATTCCGCGCTTTACCGAGTATATCGCTCGCCACCCCGCGTTCGCCATGGTTGTTGAAGCGACTCGTTGCGGCTAAAATTAAAAATTCGCCGCGGATGTATGAATGATCTCATCCGGCCTTCGGAACGGCCGCCGGTTTCCGCGTTTTCCGCTCGCCACCGCGCCGAAGTTGTAGAGGCTCGCCCCGCCATGGGCTTGATGCGATTAACCGTACAAGATCGCGACCGCATTCCACCCGGCGGGCTCGAACAGGTGCACATGTGCGGTCAGGACGACCTCCCTTGGTTCAGCCGCGCCTATTTTAGCGGCGATCAGCTCGTCATCGAACGCAATGAAGATGACTCCGGCCGCGTGTTCGTGCCCTGGCGCGTCGGCCAATCCAGCCCCGTGCTGTTCAATACGGCGACGCTCGTCGAGCGTGATCGCCCATACCAGCTTGAAGTTGAACTCGCCCGCGGAATGCTCAACGGCTTGCGCAACCAAATCGCGCAGTGGGAATCCATGGGGTTGGTTGTCACGCGGTCCCTGACGGACGGAATTCGCGAAGCGACGTCGGATTTTTCACACGCCGCCACAAATCAAAATGATCCCGCCGCCGCCGCCGATTGGGCACAGCGCTCCCTCGCGACGACTGCCGTAACCACCGCCCGGCTGACCGAGGAATACGTGCGCCAGGCAACCGCCGCTCGTCGTGCCCAGCCCAGGCCGTTTTCATCTTGGTTCGGCGTCAGCTTGAGTGGTAAGCCGCCGCAGGCGGCCATCGCGCGGCAAGTCGCCAACACGTTTAATATGGTGTCGCTGCCGCTGACTTGGCGCACAATCGAGGCTGTCGAAGGTCGCCGCGATTGGGCCGACGCCGACGCCCAAGTCGATTGGGCCCACTCCGCTGGATTGCGGATCAGTGCCGGGCCGATTCTCGAACTCGACGACCGCGGCGTTCCCGACTGGACGTATCTGTGGGAAGGCGACATGAACAGCTTGCTCGCGTTCATGCTTTCGCATGTCCGCGCCGTCGTCGAGCGTTATCGTGGCAAGATCCATTTGTGGCAAGTTGTTACGCGGATGACCCATGGCCACGCGCTCGGGCTCGATGAAGAAGCCCGCCTGCAAGTCGCCGCCAAAGCAATTAACACGGTCCGGCAGCTTGATCCGACGACGCCGATCGTCGTCACCTTCGACCAACCGTGGGCCGAGTACCTCGCCAGTGAACAACTCGACCTCGCGCCGCTTCACTTTGCCGATGCGCTCGTCCGCGCCGACTTGGGCCTTTCCGGAATCGGCTTGGAAATCAACCTCGGCTATCACCCCGGTGGTTCCATCCCGCGCGGTCCGCTCGCGATGAGCCGCCTCATCGATAACTGGAGCTTATTGGAACTTCCGCTGCTCATTTCGCTGACAACGCCCAGCTCCGCGGCCGAAGATCCGCAAACGAATGGAAAAGTTCGGGTCGTTGCCAGCTCGCCGGAGGACGTAACACGGGAATCGCAGGTTGAGTGGATCGAAAAGCACATCCCATTGCTGCTCGCGAAGAACGTGGTGCAGATCGTAATGTGGAATCAACTTTCCGACGCCACGCCGCACCATTATCCTCACAGCGGTTTGTTCGATGCCGACGACAAGTCCAAGCCGGCGCTCGAAGCGCTGCAAAGAATCCGCCAGAAATATCTCAACGGCGGCAAGTAAGCTCAGCTACCGTGCTGCTGTCCAAGTTGTTAGCCCCCGGCTCTGCCGGGGGTTGAATTCATGCAGCGGCGTGTCTGCAAAAAACCCCCGGCAGAGCCGGGGGCTGAATACCCGTTCGGCACATCTGATGAATTGGCGCTCAATTCATTATCGACGTATCACTGCCCATCACCGCCGCCTCGCGCGAGGCGTGATTCTGCAGTGCAGAATCCAACTGACAGTCGTGCAGCGTCTCTTCGCACTCGGGCGATAGCCCGCAAATACGCAACGCGCCATCGCATTGCGCGAGCCGCGACTGAAGCTGAATCAGTTGCCCCATCAAGCCGTCGGGCATCTTGTCCAGGTCATCGAGCTCCAACACCAGCCGGTAAATGAAATGCCGCGTGGAGATCGACCACAGTTTGTCGGCGATCTGCGGAATCGCGCCGGCCGGCGCATTGCGCGTTTTCAATTTCACAAACAGCCAATTCGGTCCCCGGTCGACATTGAACTCCAGGCCATCAACACTGTGAATAGCCACGGTGCGCTCCATCCGAAATGAGTGCCAAAAGAGTGGCACGTTTCAAAGAATAGTGATGCGAGAGCGAACGCAGTCGACTCCCCCGACAAGTGCTCGCTTCGCCCGCCTGTATCTAAATCATCTTAGGACTGGCGCAAGTCGCTTCGCAATCCGACTTTGTTAAATCTTCGCGAGCTAGCACGAAGCTGTACCGCCCCGCCGTCGTAGCAAATGCCGCCACCGAAACTCGCTACGGCGGCGTCGCACCTATCCGAGCATTTTGCGAATCGTGTCTTTGGCAATCTGGAGAGCCTCGGGTAATTTCGCGGGCTCCTTACCGCCGGCTTGCGCCATGTCCGGCCGTCCGCCACCGCCTCCACCAACCGCGCCGGCGACGGGTCGAATCCACTCGCCAGCACTCAGCTTCTTCGCCTGCAAATCCTTGCTGATTCCTGCCACCAGCGTGACTTTATCGTCGCCTTGCCGTGACGCCAGCAAAACCGCCGAGGACTGCGTCTTGCCTCGCACCTGGTCGATCAACTGCCGCATCAAATTGGCTTCGACGCCCGGGACTTCGACAACCAGCACCGTGACATCGCCTACCTGTTCGGCCGCTTCCAACAACCGATCGCCTGAAAGCGGCCCCGCCGCCGATCGCTCTGCGAGTTGCTTCTCAAGCCCCGCGATTTCCGTTTTAAGTGCCTCGATCCGTTGGGGAACCGCAAGCATGGCGACCGATAGGTGCCGCCCCGCCTCCGCTAGCGCGTGCTTCACCTGCTCGAACGATCCTTTCACGTTCGCCTTGCCTTCATCGCTTTTGACCTTCGGCTGCGGCGAACTCGCGCTAGATCCCGATGAAAGTTGTTTTCGCAATTCGCGAGCGTGATTGCTGAGCGCAGTTGCCGCATTAGCAATTTCATGTGCCCCAACGCCAAGCAGTTTCGCTACTTGGTCGCCAGCCGCGCGAATCTGCTCAACATGCTCCTTTGCCCGGGCGCCAGTCAGCGCCGTGATCCGGCGCGTGCCGGCCGACACACCTTCTTCACTCAGAATCTCAAACTGTCCGACCTCACCGGTATTTGTGAGGTGCGTGCCGCCGCACAGCTCTTTGCTGAACGCACCCATCGATACCATCCGCACCGGGTCCGGGTACTTTTCGCCGAAGAGCATCATCGCGCCCTGTTTGCGAGCCTCGACTAGCGGCAGCGTCTCCCATTTCACAGGCTCTTTCTTAGCAATCTGTTCGACCACGTCTGTGCCAATCACCGCCAGTTGCTCGCCGCTCACTGGGCTCAGATTCGTGAAATCAAACCGCAGCCAGTCTTCATCGACCTTCGAGCCTTGTTGCTGCGCATGCGTGCCCAGATTCTTTTGCAGCGCGTAATGCAGAATGTGCGTCGCCGAATGTGCCCGTCGAATGCCGGCTCGCCGATTCGTATCGACGACCGCCTTCACCTTCGCGCCCTCGCGCATCACGCCCTTCGTGAGATGGCCTTCATGAATGAAAAGTCCGCCGTCCTTCTGTGTATCCGTCACATGGAACTCAAACCCGTCACCGACAAGCTTGCCGGTGTCGCCCACCTGGCCGCCGCTCTCGCCGTAGAACGGCGTGCGATCGAGCACGACACGCACCTTGTTCTCGTGGCCAACTTCATCCATCTGGTCGCACAAATGATCGTCCGGCGCCGTGCCAGCAATGATCCCCTTAATCACCGCCTCGGCTTCAGTCTTCTCGTAGCCCAAAAACTCCGTGGAGTGTAGCGCCTGCTTGAGTGAATCGACCGGCCCGCGCGCCCCCATCACCGCGTGCTGCACTTTGCCCGAAACCTCGCCATGCTCCTCCATGGCGTGCTCGTAGCTTTGCCAGTCGAACGCGAAATTATGCTCCGCGGCCAGCGATTCGAATAACTCGGGAGGCACACCATACGTTTGATACAGCTCGGCGGCGACAGCGCCGTTTACGATCGAATGATTATCGCGCCGCATTTCGTCGAACACCCGATCGATGTGATTGAGCCCGGCGTCGATCGTGCCGAAGAAATTGGCTTCTTCCTTCTCGATGACGCCGCTCACGCGCTTTACTGTTTCTTGCAACTCCGGGTATGGCCGCTTCATCATATCGGCAACAATCGGCACCAGTTTAT
>DATBAY010000156.1:0-16213 GCA_036271295.1 Lacipirellulaceae bacterium
ATGTTGATATCGAACTCTTCTTCGAGTTCCATGACCAGCTCGACGGTGTCGAGCGAATCGGCGCCCAGATCGTTCACGAACGAAGTTTCCGGCGTAATTTTCTCTCGATCGACGCCCAGGTTATCGGCGACGATGTCTTTAACGCGTTCCATTACAGAGGCGGCCACCTTTTAGGTCCTCCTACAAACAAGCAGTGTTTCAGTGAATCGTTGTATCGTGCAAGCAGACCGACTCGTCTGCCAGAATCGTACTCCAAGTAGACAAACAGACCAGGGCAGCCGCTCGGGCGGCAGCTTCGGACCGTTTGCCGTAAACCGCCCAAGATAGAGCGATTCCGTAAGGGAGGTCAAGATATACCAGTTTGCCGGGCAGGCTGTCCAGGGCGGGTTACGGCCCAGGGGAGGGCGGAGGGGTGAAGAAGAAGGAAACGAAAAGGCTGGGCAGCCCCCGGCTCCGCCGGAGGTTTGTCGACTACAGGCACCCTAAACCATTTTGAACCCCCGGTAGAGCCGGGGGGCTGCCGAGTATAGCTTCGAAGCGCCTCGCGGCACTAAGGCGTCAAACCGCCGTCAATGGTGATCACTTCCCCCGTGATATAGGCCGCCGAGTCGCTCGCCAGGTACAGCACGGCGTCGGCCACCTCGTCGGCTTCACCCAGCCGTTTCGATGGGATTCGCGTTTTGATGAATTCGTCGAGCGTTGCCCCCATCGCGGCCGTCATTTCGCTGGCAATAAAGCCCGGGCAGATCGCATTCACGGTCACTTTGCGGCTGGCAAGTTCTTGGGCCACGGTCCGCGTGAACCCGATGACACCCGCCTTTGAAGCCGAATAATTCGACTGGCCCGAGTTTCCCATCAGGCCGGACACACTCGAAATATTGATAATTCGCCCGGACCGCTTTCGCATCATGATGAGCGACGCAGACCGGGTGAACAGGAACACGCTCTTCAAGTTGGTCGCAATGACCGCATCCCATTGCTCATCTTCCATTCGCGGGATGAGCGTATCCTTCGTGATGCCGGCATTGTTCACGACGATATCCAGCCCGCCCCATTTCTCTGCCAGGTCTTCGACGAGCTTGGTCACTGCGGCACTATCGGTTACATCACAAGGATGCACTTCGGCCGTGCCGCCAGCCGCGGCGATGGCATCCGCCGTTTCCTTGAGCTTGTCGGCGCTCCGCGCGACACACGCAACCTTCGCCCCTGCTGCAGCGAGCCGCAGCGCGATCGCTTTGCCAATCCCGCGCGAGGCGCCGGTCACGATCGCCGTCTGACCGCTCAGATCAACCTGTATCCGCCGATTCTTTTTTTCGTCAGCCATTTCGGTAATTCCAATTCAGGGGCACCACAGAGACACAGAGGGCACAGAGAGAAATCTAAATGACCAATGTCCAAGTACCAATGATCAAAAAACGTGCCGCGAACAGTTGGTCATTTGTGATCGGTCATTTCTTATTCTTCTCCGTGCTCTCTGTGTTCTCTGTGGTTAATTTCTTCTTCTATGCCGCGATGTTTTCGACCGGCGTTTTTCGGGCGATTCGTTTCAGCAAGCCCGCCAGCACGCGGCCCGCGCCGATCTCATAGAACTGCGTGATCTGCACGTCTTCCAGCAGATACCGCATCGAGTTTTCCCAGCGGACTTGCGAGCAGACTTGTTTGATCAACAACTCGCGGATTTCGTTTGGATCCTCGTGCGGCCGCGCGTCGACATTCGACACTACCGGAATCCGCGGCTTTTTCAGCGGCACGTCGGCAAGCGCTTTGCGAAGCCGTTCGACCGCCGGCTGCATCAGCGAAGTGTGGAACGCACCCGCTACGGAGAGCGGAATGACTTTCATCGCGCCGGCATCCGTCGCAAGCGTGAGCAGGCGCTCGCACGCCGCCGTTTCGCCTGAACACACGATGTTGCCGGGGCAGAGTAAATTGGCTACTTCTAAAACTTGATCGCTGCGTGCCTCATCGACGAGCTGTTCCACCTGTTCGCGCTCCATGCCGAGCACGCTCACCATGCCGCTCGAAGTCGCATCGGCCGCCGCCTGCATGGCACGGCCGCGTTCCTGCACGACGCGCAGCCCTGCTTCAAAATCCATCACGCCGGCAAACACGAGCGCCGTGTATTCGCCAAGGCTCAACCCGGCTGTCGCAGCGCATTGATCAACAATCGCCGGCTGTTCCTGCTTCAATACTTCGAGCGCCGCGAGGCTTGAAACAAACAGCGCCGGCTGGCTATTCACGGTGGAATCGAGCTCGGACTTCGGTCCCTCGGTACATAACTTATATAAGTCGTAACCGAGGATACCGGCCGCCCGCTCGAACAGCGCCTTGGCCGCCGGCGATTTCGCGCACGCCGCCGCTCCCATGCCCACATCCTGGGCGCCCTGGCCGGGGAAGAGAAAAGCAATTTTCGTCGAGTCGGACATGCGAGGGCGAGGCTCCTGCCGAGCCGGAAGAGTGGTTCAACGCGTGACAGATGCTCGCTCAGCGGGAGCTTCGCCCTCCCCGCAACTGAACTATTCCGTTTCGATGATCGCCCGGCCGCCGTATTGCCCACAGTTCGGGCAGATCACGTGCGACGGCTTCATCGTGCCGCACTTCGGGCAGGCCTGCAGCTGCTTCGCCTTCAGCGCGTCGTGCGAGCGACGCATGCCGGTTCGCGAGTTCGATTGTTTGCGTTTCGGTACGGCCATGGGAACACCTGTCGATCAAACGGGCTTTCAGCGGTTTTTAGAGAATCCACCAGCGTACGACTACGGGTGGCCAGCCGTCAAGTGCGCCGGCTTTAGGCTTTTGGGTAGAATCTTAATCCGAACTTTCATTTTCTGGCCGCATAGATCAGCAATCCCAGGCCAACGGCAATTAGCGTTGTGATGATTAGCAATCCTCGAAGAGAGAAATGGGTGAGCGAAAGTCGAGGGGCTAAGCCAAGCAATGCCGCCGCCGCCGCTAATAACCAGATCGGCAAGCAAACATCTTCTGCGAAATATCCAAGGCGAAGGTGCCACAGCACGGGCGCTTCATCGGCAGGCCTGTTCAAATTGAACTCGAGGCGCTTGCCGCCCGAATAATAACCGCCCGCGTCGAGCGTTGCGAAGCCATCAAAAATCGTGAGTTGAATTCCCCTCGTGCTGGAAAATACACATCTCACATAGTCGGATCGCCAGTAGCTCCGCACCCAAAGAACAGTCAGCAACGCTGCCGCAACTATCCAAGCCACTGACCACGTAATTCGCAGTTTGCGGTATTTCATGGCCTAACTTTTGTGGACTAAAAACACGACCAGTCCGAGCGCCGTTGCGATCAGCGTTGTAGCGATGAGCAGCGTCCGAATGCTGAACCGCAATTTACGCGGCGACGTCAACCAAGGCGCGACAGCCGCCAGCGTCAACGCGACCACGGCCGGCCACAGCGGTAATCGAAACCCATAACGCATGATGTCGATGCTGCGGGCGTCCGGCGCCCAAATATCGGTGATCATCAAATCGTACGAGTTCCCTGATAGTTGCAAATGTCGCGTGTGCTGATCACGCCACGCGCAGTCCGCACTGAAATATAATTGGCCACGGCTCAGTGCTGTGCTTTTGGTGAACCTTGGAGAAAAAACGTCGCTCCTCCAATAACTTCGCAGCCAGAGAGAGATAAATACAAGCGCAAAGACTCCCGATACGACGGACCACACGATTCGCAGCTTGCGATATTTCATGGCGCGGCTCAACGCGTGGAAAAGAGGAGCACACCAGCGGCCGGCGTTATCGCTATCAGAAGTGTGCGGAGGCTGAATCGCCATTTGATCCAAGGCGCGGCGGCAATCACGCAAATGACGAGTAGGATGATCCCATCCGGAACAATCAGGCGGCAGGTTGCGCGCAGGGGGCCGAGCGTTGGCGGCATCGCCAAAAACTCGTTGCCGCTTTTTTGGATTTCGAACGAACCGCTTCGCCAGTAATTTTCGGGACTGAGAAGTGATGGGCCGTAATAGTAATGAATTGCTCCTCGATAGGAGGCAACCTCCGTCAGTGCTTGCCAGGCTTTCCAAGTGGCGTCCATCCGCCAATAACTGCGGATCCACAGCGCAATGGTAAGGAATGCCATTGCAATCCAAATCACGGACCACGCGATTTGTAGCTTACTGCGTCGTGACGCTGGATTGGCTTCCATTCATGAAAGATACCAAGCCGACTACCGTGCCGGTTCATAAATAAAGCTGGAATGACTGGAACACACGCCACCTAGGTTCGACCGCGGCAATGTGCTGGTTTCATTTTCCGACGCTGGCTGCGAGTTGACGCACTTTCTCAGCAACCAAATCGCGCATCGCCCGGAACTGCTGCGCCAAGCAGGGGGCCGAGAACATAAATCCACTGGTCGCCAATGGTACCGCGTAGGCCTAGGCGACTTCCCGCGAAATTGTTTTCGAGTTCCTGCTTGCGAACCTGAGCATCCGCAATGTTGCGTTACTAAGGGATTCGAAATCGCGTTACCGCTTGTATCCGCTGATTGGCGCTCGTTCACTCAGCAGTTAAAATTGACCTTCCCGCCTGTTTCTCCCGCCGCGTAGGAATTGCCGCAAAGCGGTCGCATTGTTGTCGCAACGATTGCGACAAGGCGCGCATGGTATGATCTGTGCGGCTTTCGAGCATCCGATTTCTTAGTGCCAGCAGCCTGAGGTTTCGTCTAATGATGAGCAATAGATTACGTTTTGCGGTTTTCGCCGCAGGGATTGTTTCGTCCGCCGTTTCCGTGCGGCTTAGTAGTGCATCGCCCACGATCTTTTATGATCGCGACGCTTCGACAACGTTCATGACGTCGTACCCCAACTCGCTCGCGAAATTCAATCAGTTCATTGGCTCGCTGACGTCGTTCGGCGTTGACAACGTTGATTCCGCAGCTGGATTCGACCCGCAACTGACATTTGGCGCCACAGGCATTTCCGCCAAGGCCAACGGTACGCTGGCGCAGGCCGCTCCCGGCTTCATGATCGGCACGCAGGCGCTTCTGGAATCTGACGCCGCCGGTTTTCCCCAGGTCAACACCGACTTCACTTTCAATCAATACATCACAGCCTTTGGCTTGTACGTCATTCAAGGCGGCGACGGCGCAAACAACAACCTGACCACGTTTCGATTGAAGAACACCGCCGCCAATACATTCACCGATGTCCCGGTCCAAATTGGTCCAGGTTGGGCCACCGACAATGCGTTCTTTCTCGGCGTTACCGACACGAACCCATTCAACGAAGTGGAAATCCTGGAATCGACCGACTTCGCTGACGGCATGTTGTACGACAACATCGTCGCCGGCAAAGTTCCGGAACCTGCGTCATTCATGCTCCTGATGTTCGGCGCAGCCTGCGCGCTCTGCGCCCGCAGCCGCCGCAGCTAAATTGCACGCGACAAGCAGCGGCCGTAGGCTAGCTACCGCTGCTGCTTGTCGCCGTTTTGATTTATGCGGCAGGAGCCTTTTTAGTGGCTCAGTCGTGGCTAGAAGCGTATTATTGCGAGTCGCACTTGCGCGGAACGTGATGCACTCAAAATATTCCAGACCTCGACGGCTCGATCTCTTCCAGCGGTGCGCCCGTTCCGCTCTCGCTTTAATCGCTGTCTACGTTTGCGGGGCCGTAGCGGAATCACGTGCGGGCGACCTGCTGGTTGTCGATCGATTATCGTTCGCCGTTTATCGCTACAGCGATCAGGGCGCGCTTCTGGGAACGGTCGTCGGTCCGGCAGATAATCTAAACGCGAATCTCAATCAGCCGACCGGCATTGGCATCTCGCCTGACGCCAAGGAAATCTTCGTATCAAGCTCCCAAAACAATCTTGTCGTGAAGTACGACTACAACGCGGCAACCGGCAAGGCATCGAACCCTTCAGTATTTGCCGATGCCAGCGCCGGCCTCGCCTTTCCGAACGACATCCAATTCAGTCCGGACGGCAGCAAAATCTACGTAGCCAATTTGGAAAACGGAAGCGTTGCACAATTCAATACGGATGGCAGCAGCGCCGGTCCGCCGCTTCTGCTACCTGGCGGTAGCGGCGGTCAAGCATCGTCGATGGCATTCGTCTCACCCAATGAATTGTTAGTCGGCGCTTTTGCAGGCGGCGGAGTCGCGAAGTCGAATTCTGATGTATCCGCATTTCCCGGATATCTCGTCGCGCCAACTTCTTCGATCGCTGGTGCGACCGGTTTGATGATTCATGACACCCATGTATATGTTTCCGGCTTGTTCACAGCGAGCATTCAGCGGTTCGATTTAACCACTGGGCAGATTGATAGTTCGTGGGGTGTTAGCGGAGTCGGGTTTCCACAAGACTTGGCCGTGGCGCCAGATGGCAACGGGTTCCTGGCCGGCATCCTGGGCGTTTCGAGCGGTGCGGGAAATATCTCTCGCTACGCGTTCGACGGAACATTCGAAAATACGTTCGCCTCGCCGGGAGGCGGCGGCTTTACGGAAGCAACCGCCTTCGCGGCCGTACCGACGTCCTTCATCGGCGACTTTAATAACGACGGTGTCGTCGACGTAGAGGATTACGTCGTTTGGCGTGACGCGTCGCCGACCGCTACGTTGCCGAACGACCTGACACCCGGCACGGTCGATGCCTCCGATTACGCCGATTGGCGAGCGAACTTCGGCAAGTCTTGGGTGGCCAGCGGCGCATCGCTCGGCGACAATTCAGTTCCCGAGCCGTCGGGCTGCCTGTTATTACTAACCGCTGTCTTCATCAGCAGCATCTTGCGGAATCGAACCTAGAAAGCGGCCTGCCATGGCGAAGCTGTCTTCCGATTTCCGCCAGCCGCGCAAATACAACGGACAACGGACCACTGACAACGGACCGCCACGCGCTTTCACGCTCGTCGAGCTCCTTGTCGTCATTGCCATCATCGGCGTTCTGGTCGCGCTCTTGCTCCCCGCCATTCAAAGCGCTCGCGAAGCGTCGCGACGCACGCAGTGCTTAAACAATCTCAAACAGCTTGGCATAGCGCTCCAAAACTACGCTGCTGCAGAAAAACATTTTCCACCCGGCTCGGTCGCGAAACCTTATCTGGTCCAACCGACTCACCCCCAAACGTTCTATCGCTGGTCGACGCTCGCGCATCTGTTGCCGTACATGGAAAATCAATCGGTTCGCGATGCGCTCGACCTTACGCTGCCGCTTTACATGCCGGGAGCGGGCTATCCGATCGCCGACAAAAACAAAGCGGGCGTCGCACAAGTTCTGCCGGAGTTTCTCTGCGCAAGTGACGTAGGGCAGCCAGTGAAAGCAGATTGGGGGCCGACCAATTATGTGGCCTGCGCCGGATCGGGGACCGGTGGCGGAACGCCGTTCGAAACGGATGGCGTCTTTTACGTCAATTCCGCGACGACGTTTGCTAACATCACCGATGGCAGCTCGCACACGGCCGCGATGTCCGAAAGCCTCCTCGGCGAAGATACGCCGGCCGGTTCGTCCGTCGGCTCCGCCGCGCTCACGCCGGAACGCAGCTACAAATTCCCGCTCGGCTTCTCCGCAGTTCCCGATCTTACAGATTCTCGCTGCGCCAGCACTCAAACGTACAACTCCACGCTCGGTAACGGTAACGACCCGCGCGGCTTCGCTTGGTGCAGCGGCGAGTATCGCTGCGCGTTGTATAACCATCACTACACGCCTAATGCGGCCGATTTCGATTGCATTACTTCGGTGACCGTCGATCCTACGCTACCGCCGCAAAGACTTTACGCCGCATACGGTTGGCGGACCGCCCGCAGTAAGCACCCTGGCGGTGTGAACCTATTGAATGCGGACGGCAGCGCGCGATTCGTCGACATTGGCGTCAGCCTCTCCGTTTGGAAGGCAATGGCGACCCGCAATGACGACGACGCGGTAGCTGATTCTCTCTGATGCCATGTTGCGATTCCCATGCGGCGAACGTATCTTCACCTGCAAGCAGGGCTGCGGGTGCTTAGTTCTTAGGCAAGCATGATTCCGGCGGGGGTTCCTGCAAGCTACTTTCCGCCGGGCCGCGTTGTCGTATCTGCAATGCTGCCAATGGTCTACGTCGGTTGCACGGGGCGAGCAAATATTGTAAACCTCCCGCGGCGCAGAGTTTGCTTCGGTAGGCGAGGTTTCGCAGCACCTCTTTTCGAATGGCACCGCCGAGACGAACCATGGCACCTCAAAACGCAGTAGCGAACGCTCCGCGGCGCGAGGCAGCAAGCCAATTTCAAAGTCAGGGCGGTGACGTGCAAACCCAGAATCTTTCTTTTGCCGAATACCAGTCGGACGGCATCTTCGATGAGATGTTCGACGAAAAGGGCTGGCCCCGCAACGATTGCCTGGCCCTCTGCCAGCGCATTCGCTCGATGCCGCCCGAAGATTTGGCCCGGCGACAACGCGCGGCCGACCGCTCGATGGTGCAACTTGGCATCACGTTCAACGTGTACGGCGATGGCCGCGGGCTCGAGCGGATCATTCCCTTCGATATCATCCCCCGGATCGTGCCGCGCGATGAGTGGCTGATGCTGGAACGCGGGCTGAAGCAGCGCATTACTGCGCTCAACATGCTCATCGACGACTTGTATCACGAGCGCAAGGTGGTGCGCGATGGCGTAGTGCCGGAGCACGTCGTTGCAACGGCCAAAGGCTTTCGGCAGCCGTGCGTCGGCCTCAATCCGCCGCGCGGCATATGGTGCCACATCATCGGCACCGATTTAGTGCGCGATACCGATGGCCAGTACTACGTGCTCGAAGACAATCTGCGTTGCCCCTCTGGCGTCTCGTATGTGCTGCAAAATCGTCAGCTCATGAAACAGACGTTCTCACAGCTCTTCGACCGCTCCGCCATTCGGCCGGTCGATGACTATTGCAGCCGCCTGCTCGATGCGCTCCAGTACCTCATGGGCGATCAAACGCGGTCACCATCGGCCGCGCTTCTTTCGCCGGGAATGCACAACTCGGCCTACTTTGAACATTCGTTCCTTGCGCAACAAATGGGGATCGATCTCGTCGAAGGCCGCGACCTCGTCGTTTCCGACGGATTCGTTTACAAGCGCACCACCAAAGGTTTCGAGCGGATCGACGTTATTTACCGTCGCATTGATGACGATTTCCTGGACCCGAAGGCGTTTCGATCGGATTCGCTGCTCGGGGTGCCAGGTTTAATGGACGCATACCGCGCTGGCCGCATCGCACTCGCCAACGCTCCGGGCACGGGCATCGCCGATGACAAAGTAATGTACTCCTACGTGCCGCAGATCATCAAATACTATCTCGGTGAAGACGCGATCATCCCGAACGTGCCAACATACGTGTGCTGGGACGCCAAGCAGCGACAGCACGTGCTTTCGAATATTTCGAAGCTCGTGGTGAAGCCAGCGAACGAATCGGGCGGCTATGGCCTCATGATTGGCCCACGCTGCACCGCCGAAGAGCACGCCAAGTGCGCTCAGCAAATTAAAATGGACCCGCGCAATTACATCGCCCAGCCGATGCTGAGCCTGTCGCGCGTCCCCGTGCTGACTGACGACGGCCTCGAAGGCCGGCACGTCGACCTGCGGCCATTCATCGTTTACGGTAAAGAAATCTTCGTCCTCCCCGGCGGACTTACGCGTGTCGCGCTCAAAAAAGGATCGCTCGTTGTGAATTCCTCTCAAGGCGGCGGAAGCAAAGATACTTGGGTCGTTTCTTAGGACATTCAAAATGCCAAGTCCACAATGTAAATTGCAAATTGCAAATCGCCCAGCAGCGTTTTTCGTTTTGCATTTGTCTTTTTGCAATCTGGAATTCCCAATCCGATGTTAAGCCGAGTAGCAGAGTCGATTTACTGGATGAGCCGCTACGTTGAGCGGGCCGAAAATGTTGCGCGCTTCATCTCGGTGAATTTGAATCTCAGCCTCGATATGCCGGGGGAGGCCGGGCAGCAGTGGTGGCCGCTAGTGGTGATCACTGGCGACGACGCCGCGTTTCGAAAGCGCGCGATCCCCACAACAAAAGAAAGCGTCGTTCAGTTCCTTACGTTCGATAAGGAGAATCCAAACTCGATTCTATCGTGCCTCAAATCGGCTCGCGAAAATGCCCGCGGCGTGCGGGAAATCATCTCTGCCGAAATGTGGGAGCACATTAATAAGTTCTACCTCTGGATCCGCGACGGCGGGTCCTTGGAGCAAGTTCTCGACAACCCGTACGAATTCTTTGAGCAGGTGAGCGCCTCCGGCCAGCAATTCTTGGGCGTTACCGACGCGACAATGACCCACGGCGAAGCCTGGCACTTTTGCCAGTTGGGCCGCATGCTCGAGCGGGCCGATAAAACCTCGCGCATCCTCGACGTAAAATACTTCATCCTGCTGCCAAAAGTGTCCGACGTCGGCACGCCGTTCGACGACATCCAGTGGCTCGCCCTGCTGCGCTCCGCCAGCGCGGTTGAAATGTACCGTCAACGTCACGGCCGCATTTCACCAGTGAGCGTCGTCAATTTCCTGATCCTCGATCGCGAGTTCCCGCGCGCCGTACTGCATTGCCTTACGCGAGCCAACGAATCGCTCCACTCAATTTCCGGAACGTTCACTGGCGGGTACACGAATCTGGCCGAGCGACAGCTGGGCCAACTGCGAGCCGAACTCGCGTACACACAGGCCGACGATGTGATCTCCGGCGGCCTTCACGAATTCGTCGACAGCCTGCAAACGCGCCTCAACTCGGTCGGCGAGTCGATCCACGAATCATTTTTCGCTAGGCGCCCCCTCGAAGCGGTTGGAGCGGGGCGGTAGAAGGCTTTAGGCATAAGGCATAAGTGAGAACCCCATGAATCCATCCTTACGCCCGACGCCTTAAGCCTTACGACGAAACCACTCAGGCGGGTAACAGAGGAGTTACCCTGTATGCTTTTTACGATCGAGCACTCGACCGAATATCGTTTTACCCGGCCAGTGTTTTTTGAGCCGCATCAATTGCGGTTTTGCCCTCGCGCCGATGGTTCGCAGCGACTCGTGCGTTTCGAATTGCAAATCGATCCCATGCCCGCCGGTTCTACCCAGGCGCTCGATGTCGACGGCAACCTGGTGACGATCGCTTGGTTTAACGACATCCACGAGCGCATGGTGATTCGTGCGACCAGTGAAGTCGAAACCACGCGCGACAATCCGTACGATTTCCTCGTAACGCCGGCAGGCGGTCGGTTGCCCGTCGGTTATCAACCGCGCGAAGCCGCGCTGCTCGGCCCGTATTTGAAGCGCTCGGCGGTCCCCATTCATGTGGATCCCGCTCGTGAACTTGCCGAGCAGCTGCGCGGCGCATCGCGAGGTGAGGTGATACCGTTCTTATCGAGGCTCACCGAAACCATTTGTCATCGATTTAAATGCGTTCATCGCGAAGAAGGCTCGCCCTGGGCGCCTGCAACGACGATCGAGCAACGCCAAGGTGCGTGCCGTGATCTAGCCGTGCTGTGGGTCGATATCTGCCGAGCGGTTGGTCTCGCAGCCCGGTTCGTTAGCGGTTACTACGAGGGGCGTACAACGCGCGACAAGCACTTCTTACACGCCTGGGGCGAAGTGTATTTGCCCGGCGCCGGTTGGCGCGGCTTCGATCCGACGAACGGCCTCGCGATTTCCGACCGGCATGTTGCCGTGGCCGCTGCAGCCGACCCGACATTCGCCGCGCCTGTCGATGCCACCTATCGCGGCAACGATGTCGAAGCCGAGCTCTACGCCGACGTTCTCGTGGAAAGGCGATCGGCCGTCGAACTGCTCGCCTGCTAAACTTTCTCTTGACGTGTTTTTAACACAGGCGATTTAGGTTCAACTTCATTTGACGACGATTGAGACACGTTGCGGCAGCTCAGGGCTTTGCCGGGAGTTCTGTGTGCCACGCAGTTCATGTCGCTGAATAAACATCCGGCAAAGCCGTCGGCTACCCGACCAGTTAATATCACCAGGCGAGTGCCACTTCAGGATTTTGTAAATGCGCAAAGGATTCTTAATCGACATGGATGGCGTCATCTACCGCAGCAGCCAGCTCATCCCTGGGGCGGTGAACTTCATCCGAATGCTTCGCGATTGGGACGTGCCATTCTTGTTTCTTACCAACAATAGTCAGCGCACGCGTCGAGACGTGGCCACCAAGCTTCAGCGCATGGGAATGCCAGTCGAGGAGCAACACGTGTTCACCTGCGCCATGGCAACCGCACGCTTCCTGGCTGGGCAAAAACCGCACGGCACCGCCTACGTCATCGGTGAAGGCGGCCTGCTGAACGCGCTCCACATGAACGGCTTCGCGGTCGTCGATAAGAGTCCCGATTACGTCGTCGTCGGCGAGGGCCGCACGCTGAGCTTCGAAATGCTGGAGCACGCCGTTCAGATGGTCGTCGACGGCGCGAAGCTGATCGCTACCAATCTCGATCCAAATTGTCCGACGCAGCGCGGCACGCGCCCTGGTTGCGGCGCCATCGTTTCACTCATCGAAACGGCGACCGGCGTCAAAGCGTTCAGCGTCGGCAAACCGAGCCCGGTGATGATGCGCATGGCCCGCAAAGAACTCGGCATGGCCACTAGCGAAACCATTATGATCGGCGACACGATGGAGACCGATATCCAGGGCGGCGTCCAAATGGGTTACCGCACCGTGCTCGTGCTTACTGGCTCCACGAAGCGCGAAGATCTGCCGCGATACGCCTACCAACCAGATATGGTCGTCGACTCCATCGCCGACCTTTGCGACCCCGACCGCATGGTCCACGAAGTGCTCCCCACGATGAACCGCGAAGACGACACCCCGCACGATATCGGCGAGTGGGTCGCGGCCCACTCGTGACATTACCGTTACCGTCGGCAGTATTACGCCGCGCAGTCGTCGTTGACTGCAGCACTCTTCGCGGCGGGCGACCACTTCATGGCAACCAATACGCCTTCATTAACGGGCGATGTAGGGCGAGAACCGTTCATCGTCCAGCGGTAGCAAGCGTACGAGGCTGAATCGCGGGCTAATCTGCTGCGGATCATCGCCATCGGCGCGTTCTATATTGTGCACTTGTGGACGTAGTTCCGCTCACAAGACCGCGTGCCGAACTTCGGCTTTTTCCAGATCGCGGACGCCGGCGAGATCAGTCGGCAATTTCATATCCAAATTACGCTTCTCGCCGTAGCTTGGGTGATGTCCAGACGACAAGCCTTTGCAATGCGTGCTAACGTGATTCACTCGCAGCAGGTTCCGGTTTTTCCGCTACGCCGTCTTTCTTGACGAGATACCGATCAAACCACTTCAGTAGCGCGGCGGAAGCTTCGTCGCCTTGCGCGCCCACGAAGCCATGGCCGGCTCCATGCTCCACGAGCAGATCACACGGCACGCCTTCCTTCTTGAATGCCGCTTCAATTTGCTCGCTGTTCGCGATCTTTACGAGATCATCTTTGTCACCATGAATAAGAAGCGTCGGCGGGTCGTCTTTCGTGACAAACAAAATCGGCGACACCGATTCCGCCTGCTTGGGGTCGAAGTCGAGTGCAGGAAAGCGCTTGTCGCCGACCCATTCGCGAAGATCGACCGGCGGGAAGTACGCGACGACGCACGCCACGCGATCGCTCGTACGGTCGACGTCATCCTTCGAGTTCTTGTCGCCATCATCGGACGCAGTGCCGAGCATCAACGACAGGTGCCCGCCCGCGCTGCCGCCGCACACGCCGAGCCGATCGGGATCAACTTTGAAATCAGCCGCATGCAACCGAACGTAACGCACCGCGCGACGAACATCGGCGACCGCCTCCGGCACCTTAAACTGCGGCGAGCTGCCATGGCGAACGATGAACAATGTGTAGCCGTGGTCGACGATATCGCGGAAGTGCTTGAAGAGCTCCGGCGCCTTCGGTCCGACGATGGATTCGGGTGGAACCCACATCGACACCCAACCGCCGCTCATCATGAACAGGATGCCCACACCGTTCGGCTTCTTCGGTTCCACGACGTCGAACGTGAGCGCCATGCCAGCCTTATGACCGTAGATGACGTCCGGCGTAATCTTAAAATCTTCTTCCGCCCGTGCGATCGATGCGCCGGGCGTGGACAGCACCAGGAAAGGGATCACCCAGACCGCCTGCCAACTTTTCATAGCAATTCTCCAGAGAGAGGATCGCCCGATTGTAAGTTGCCTATCGGAACAGCGGTAGCTGCGGTTCGTCTGGCGGCGGCGTTTTGCCCAGATGTTCGTAGGCGCGAGCTGTCAGTTTGCGACCACGCGGCGTGCGGACGACTAGTTCCGATCGCAGCAGAAATGGCTCGACTTCGTCGACCAGCGTATCGAGCGCGGCGTTCATCGTATGCGCAATCGCTTCCACGCCCGCCGGTCCGCCGTGGAAAACACGCGAGATCGTTTCCAAGTATTTGCGATCCTGAGTATCCAACCCGAGCACGTCGATGCCGAGCATCGTGAGGGCTGCATCGGCAATCACCAGCGTGATGTGGCCTTCAGCTCGGCTCGTTGAATAATCGCGAACCCAACGCAGCCGATTGTTCGCGATGCGCGGCGTGCCGCGGCTGCAGTAAGCAATCTTTCGGGCCGCATCGTCCTCGATCGGCGCGCGCAACTTCGCGGCGTTGCGGCGAACGATTTCGGTAAGTTCGTCATTACTATAGAACTCGAGATGCTCGCGGATTTGGAATCGATCGCGAAGTGGTGCGGACAGCATGCCGCTCCGCGTCGTCGCGCCAATCAGCGTGAATGGCCGCAGCTTCATGTTCACCGTCCGAGCGCCTGCGCCTTCGCCAAGCGTGATGTCGACGCGAAAATCCTCCATCGCCGGGTACATGAACTCCTCGACCGCCTTCGGCAACCGGTGGATTTCATCGATGAACAGCACCGAGCCTTGCTCGGCGTTCGTGAGGTACGGCAGCAGGTCCTTGGGGGCGGCAAGGGCGGCGCCGCTCGCGATTTGGAGCGGCACGCCCAAATCGCGCGGGATGCAGGTTGCGAATGTCGTCTTGCCAAGGCCGGGTGGGCCATCGAGCAGAATGTGACCCAACGGCTCCTTGCGCTTGCTGGCAGCATCGACGGCGATCCCGAGCCGCTCGGCGACTTTCTGTTGGCCGACCATTTCGCTCATATGGCGAGGGCGGAGAGCGATTTCGTCGTCGCGGACTTTGACGGCGCTCACATTCGGCGACGCACCGCGGTCATCGGGCGGCGGCAGGTCATCGCCGGAAATAATGCGTTCGCGGGGCAATGGGTTGTCCGTTGTTCCTGGGTCGTAGTCCGTTGACGAAGAAGTCGAGCCGCGTCGGTACGGGCGTATTATCCACGATTCAATGGATAGCGGACAACCGAGGACTGCCTAGGAAACCAGCTGACGCTGGCGGCGGTGACGGCGAACCGGCAGCTTGACGCCCGATTGCTCGTCCACCCGATCGAGAAACGCGGAAAGAGCCGCATAGTAGGCCGGCGGAGGCGAATCGTTGTGCCGGGCGAAATTGACTTCGTAGAACTGCTTCATCCGGCTGGGCGAAGCCTCAAACAGCCTTTTGGCCATCTTCATTGGCACGATTTCGTCGGTCGTACCATGCGATTGGAAGACCGGCCCGTCGTACTTCTGAATGCGTTTGATCGAGTTATAGCGATTTCGCATGACGAGCCGAACCGGCAGCCACGGAAAGCGGTGGGCGGCGACATCGGTCATTTTGGTGAACGTGGCTTCGATCACCAAAGCCCGGGCACCTTGTTCGGCAGCCATGGCGACAGCGATCCCGCCTCCCAATGAGCGGCCAACCACTGTGATATCCTCGCAGCTCACGCCTTCGCGTTCGGCGAGCCAGCGCTGGGCTGCCATGCCGTCGGCGATACAGCCACGCTCGACTGGGTTGCCGCGGCTGCGACCGTAACCTCGGTAGTCGTAAACGAATACGGTGGCATCAAGATATTGCTGCAACCGCATCAGCAGGCCGGTGTGGTCGGCCACGTGCTGGGCATTTCCGTGGCAGTAGACGACCAGCCGCTTTGGTTCCGGATGGGGAACGTACCAGCCGTGAAGCTTGGTGTTGTCCTTCGAGCGGAACCAAACGTTCTGCGGTCGTAAGACGCGCGGCCGCCAATCACCACGTTCGCGGGGCGGACGGGGATACACCAGCGAACGCTCAATCATTCGGATAAACATAGGCGGATCGGATTGAGCGAGAATGCTGGTGGGCTAGGAAGGCTTTTCCGAAACGGGAGGGTGGGAAAACACAGGATAGCTAGCACATCCACCGGGGGGAAGTATCAAAAC
>DATBAY010000157.1:0-5764 GCA_036271295.1 Lacipirellulaceae bacterium
GCCAAACATGCTGGCCCCCTTGCGACCGAGCACACCGACAACTCGTAGCGCGACATTTTGAACGCGAATATCTTGGTTGAGGGGATTCTCACCTTCGAACAGTTCATGAGCGATTGTCAGCCCGATGACGCAGGTTTTTACGCTGCCGCGCACGTCTTGATCGGAGAACATGTGGCCTGAATCCATGTTCGTCCAATCACGCACAATCAGGTAATCTGGGGTGGTGCCGCAGACACTCTGCGGCGTCCAATTCTTATTGCCCCGCACGATCTGGCCTCGAACCTGCACAATCGGCGCGACGGCCTCCACGTTTTCGCATTGGTTGCCGATCTCGATTGCATCTTGCGGCGTGAGAGTCTTCGCACTTCCCAACCCCCAGCTGACGCCGCCACTGGCCGCGGCGCCCGATTGTATCAACAGGTTGTTCGCCCCCATCGTAGACATCGTCTGCATAAGCGCGGTCTTCGACCCGTTGCTGATTTCCACCATCGCGATTACCGCAGCCACACCGATGATGATGCCGATGGTGGTGAGCGCGGATCGCATCTTGTTTCGCCGCAGCGCATTGACGGCGGTCCGCAGCGTCGGCGGAAAGAACGAAGCAGCGAGGTGCCTGATTTTCGGAACTCGTACGTTTTTCTCAGGCGCAAAGGGGCCGGCCGTTTTCGCTTCCACCTCACTCGAACTGTGAGCCGCGATTCCAACCTGACTAGGCGCTTCGAGCAACTCGGTACTCGCCTGGCCAGATTCCGCTCGTGCGCCAGTGGCCGCAGCCGCCGCGATAGCCGGGATCGCATGCTTGCGGCCATTTCCATTGCCGTGTCCGTTTCCGTTGGCCTTTCCGTTCCCGTCGCCATTGCTTGAGCCGTTGTGATTTTCGTCGCCGAAGTGCGCCATGTGTGGCGACGCACCGCTGTTGCGCCTGTCACTGTCAATCAATCCATCCACAATATGAATCGTGCGATCGGCGAACGTGGCCACGTCCGGGTCGTGCGTTACGAGCAACACCGTAATGCCGGTGGCATTAAGCTCGCGAAACATGTTGAGGATTTCAACGCTCGTGTGCGAATCCAGATTTCCAGTCGGCTCATCCGCAAGCAATAGCGACGGCTGATTGATCAGCGACCGAGCAATCGCGACACGTTGCTGTTGGCCGCCCGACATCTGTGACGAGAGGTGATCGAGCCGATGACCAAGACCAACTCTCGTCAGCAATTCACTTGCGCGCTCGATGGCCTTTGCTACTGGCGGCGGCGAGAGCGAATAGTCGAGCGGCATCGCCACGTTATTAATAGCGCTTGTTCGCCCCAACAGGTTAAAGCTTTGAAAGACGAACCCCAGTTTCGAAGTGCGCACGATCGCCCGCTCATTCGGCGCAAGTTGACCGACTTCGCGGCCGTCCAGCCAGTATTCGCCCGAAGTGGGGCGATCCAAGCAGCCGAGAACGTTCATCAGCGTGCTTTTGCCGGAGCCCGAAGCGCCCATGAGCGCAACCAGTTCGCCACGGTGGATCGAGAACGATACCCCTTTCAATACGGGAACGTCCACCTCGCCTAAGTGGTACGTTTTACACAGATTCTCGACGCGAATAAGTTCCATGTCTGCAAATCACTTCGATGAATTCTTGGTCTGCGACGACTGCCGCCGCGAGCCGCGCCGGAACGTTGGTGCGAACGGATTCACGTCACCCGTCGCCGCCGTGGCCTGTTGCTCACCGGATACGACTTCCTCGCCCTCTTTAATATCTCCACCAGCGATCTCGGTGGATGTGCCGTCGCTAGCTCCGATTTCTATATCAATGGCGCGCAGTTTATGAGAATCGGGATCTTCAACCCACAATTGACCTTTGTCTTCGTCCGCCTTACCATGTCCGTGATGTCCGGCATGCTCGCCGCGATGCTTCGTCGACGCAGTCCCTTCCTTCGAAACTTCGTCGCTCTTCGCTGCTTTGTCAGACTTGTCCGTGACTGCGTTGACCGCATCGTCGGAGTTGTCCTCGTCATCGCTTTCGATTAGGTCCGGATTTGGATGGTATCGCAGCGCGGTATTCGAGACGAGTAGCACATCTTTTCGCTCATCGACTTGAAAATGCACATTTGCCGTCAGGTACGGCAACAGCCGCAAGTCGGAGTTGTCGACCGTAATCACGACGGTATACGTCACGACGTTTTGGGTCATGATGGCGTTCAGACGAACCTGAAACACTGTGCCGTAAAATGTGTCATCCGGGAATGCATCGACGGAAAAATGGACCTTGGTGCCAGGTTGCAGACGAGCGATGTCCGCCTCATTGACCGACGCCCAAACTTGCATGCGGCGTAAATCGCGGGCGATCAAGAACAAGCTCGAAGCGTTCAAATTCGAAACGACGGTCTGTCCAATGTTCACGCGTCGATCGATAATCGTGCCGTCGATTGGCGAATTGATCGTCGTGTAGTCCAAATTGGTCTTCGCCAATTTCAAATTCGCTTCCTGCTGCTGCACCGTCGCATCGGCTGCGGCGACGTCGGCTTTCGTTCCTTCGGCATTCGCTTCCGCGAGCACATAGTCGGAATCCGAGATGCCAACGATCGCCAACCCGCCACCCAAGCTCGCATCTCCGGTCGGCGATCGGCTCGGTATTTTCAACTCTTTCAGTTTTTGAGCCCGCTCCCACTCCGCATTGGCTTGAGCCATCATCGCCTTCGTCTGCAAAACGTGAGCTTGAGCCTGTGCCAATGCCGCGTTCGCCTGGTCATACTGGGCCGCGTAAACTGACTTGTCGATCTGCGCGAGAAGCATCCCCTTTTTTACAGGCGAACGATAGTCAATCGACTTGTCCGCAAACGCGGGATCGGTTTCACCCCGCGGATCTTTCGCCAGCTCGGCGATGCGCCCAGTCACTTGCGCGCCCACGTCGACAACTTCCTCGGGTTCGATCGTACCCGTCGCATCGACTGTGATATTGAGGTCGCCACGTTCTATTTTTTCCGTGCGAAACCGATGCTGGTCCGCACGCGCTTCCACATGGTGGCGATAGTACATGCCGCCACCCACAACGGACGCGATGAACAAAATCAGTACGCTAAATCGGAGCATGTTAATTCCCATCACCGCGCGATCGACATGGAAGCCAGGCGATCATGCGCCACTCGTTATGACGACCCATTTGTTCCGCGGGTACAACTTCGGGTAAGCACTTCTAAACCCACCATCAATTGTTCGACTTCCTTATCCGCTAGGCGATCCAAAGCGCCAGCAATTCTACGCAGCTGCTTTTCTTCGTGCGTCCGCATCAACCGCAAACCCTTGGTGGTAAGGCGCAGTTTTCGCACGCGGCGGTCTCCCTCCGGCAGCACGCGCTCCACCATTCCACGCCGCTCCAAACGATCGGAAACCTGCGTCACTGCGCTCGGCGACATTCCAATTGCTCGACCGATCTCCGACATCGAACAACTTCCGGACAATAACGCCAAACAAACTTTCAGCTGACGCACCGGCAGGTCCATCGTCGGGTCGTCAATCGTCAACAAATTGCGGCCAAACCCGTGAAGCGCCGAATGCACGGCGCGGGCTTGCGCAGTCAGTTCCAAATGTTTTGCCGAGGGAGGTGGGGAAGTTCGCACGATCGTGGATTGCCCGGCCTGAGGACGAGCGGGCAGATGGTACTTAGCGGCTGTAAATTATTTATACAGCTAAACTAACCACAAGCAAGACCAGGAGTTTCGCGGAGAATTGCGAAATCACGCAAAACAATGCAGAATCACCGGCCAAGCTCTACCTCGGCTGCGGCCTCAGGATTTGGGCTGCTGGGGCGGCGGTAGTAAATCCGGCCCTGGCTCTTTGGCCGCCGGACCGGGCGTGCCTGCAGGGGATGCGTCGGGAGATGACGGTGTCGCCGGCGGCGTTGGAATTGCTTGCGGTGGATTCGCCTGTGGCGGAATTGGCGGCGAGGTCGTTGGGTTGGTCGGTGGCACTGGCGACGTTGCGGGATTCGCCGGCGCGGCAGAATCCGCCGGAGCCGGCAAATCACCAACGTTGCCACTTGCGTTTGCGTTCGCATCACCCGGCGACGGCGACAACACGCCACGCTTGTCAGGAACTTGATCGCACTTGATTTGCCAACCGCCGCCCAAGCCGCGGTACACTGCGATCAGGCCTAGGTCGATCTGCCCGCGCGATTGTGCCCACAAGTCTTGTTGGGTGACGAGCGTTTGTTGAATCGTGGCGTAACGATTGAAATCGATGCCGCTCAAGCCAGCGCGGTACTGTGCGACCAGCACTTCGAGCGCGAGCCACGCTTGGTCAACGCTTTTTCGCAAATCGCGCGAGCGCTGGTGCGCTTGGACAAACGTCACGATGCCGTTCTCGACTTCCAAGTCTCCTTCGAGCACCGTCTCCTGATAAGTCGCAATCAGTTCGTTAAACGTCGCGTCCTGTAGTCGAACGTTATTCTTGATGCGGCCGTAATTCAACAGATCCCATTGGAACGACGGCCCCACGGAACTGTTGAGCGACGACGGCCGGAACAGCTGCGACAAATGCTGCGCTTGCCAACCAAGCGTGCCGTTGATCGTGATCGCCGGATACCAATCGGCGGCCGCGATGCCGATTTGCTCGGCTTGGGCCGCTGCGGCGAATTCCGCTCGACGCACATCGGGACGACGGCTCAACAACTCGGCCGGCATGCCGACCACGACATACTCCGGCGCGATCGGAATATCCGTGTTGGCCGCCGAGGCGAGGATATTCGTTAGATCCACTGCCGGGATACCGAGCAAAATGCAAAGCTGGTTCTCCGCGGTTCGCAGATCGGCGACAAACTGATCGCGCTGGGCCCTGCTCTGCTCCAGATTACTGCGGGCCTGCGCGAGGTCGATGTCCGTCGCGCCTTTGCCCAGTTTGACGCGCTCTTCGATGAAGGCGAGCACATCTTCCTGCACATGAATGACGACATCGAGCAAGCGAATTCGCTCTTGGGTCGTCCGCACGGTGACGTAATCGGCAGCCGTATCAGATACCAACGTCACCACGGCCGCATCGTAATCGAACACCGAGGCGTTCAGCGTATCCTCGGCGGCCAGGATCGCTCGGCGAAACCGGCCCCAGAAATCGAGCTCCCACGCGAGGTTGAAACTGAAGTTCCATTGATCGAAAAAGTTGTTGCCGGCGCCAATGCGACGATAGGAGCCGATTGCATTTTGCCCCTGCGGAAAGATGTCGCCGCGTGCGATGCCGAGTTGCGCCCGAGCTGCGAGCACGCGGTAACCCGCTTCGCGGAGCGTAAGATTTTGATGATAGGCTTTATCGACGAGGCAGTTCAGCAGCGGATCGCCGAACACAGTCCACCAACCAGCGAGGTCATCACTATCGGTGCGGACGTGCTTGTCGGCGGCATCGATCCAGCTGTTCGCCGCGGGCGCGCTGGGCTGGCAGAAATTCGGTCCCACCTTGCAGCTGTTTTGGAAATAGGCGCGGATGCCCGTGCAGCCGGGCATGCTGACCAGCGTCAGGCACGCCACGAGCCAACGCAAACAACGCGAGTTAGATAAGCTAACCATGGCAAGAACAGCCAGCGCGGCCCGGTCCGCCCCATTGCCGCGAGAGAAAAGTGCGAGGCGTACTAACAGCTTCGACGCCGTTTAAACGCTTCGTTCAGCACATCGAGAACGGCGGGTACACCCACCGCGACCGGAGAATCTTGCCAGAGTTCCCGCGATTAAACAGCACTGCTAGCGAAATGAATTGCTTGAATTCAGGCTGGCAGCCCCCGGCTCTGCCGGGG
>DATBAY010000158.1:0-5024 GCA_036271295.1 Lacipirellulaceae bacterium
ATTTGTACGACGTAAACGTGCAACCGCGAATGCACCTGGCCAAGGTTTTTTCCTCCCCCGAACCGACGATGCAATGCCCAACGGATACACCCATCCAAGTCACCTATGCTCAGCTCTATACGGAGCCCGATCCGGTGACGAAGCTCGGCACCGGCGATACCGCGCACGATTACAAAGGCAATTACGGCATCAATTGGGGCACTGGTTACTTTTACCAGAATCGAACTGATCCGGGGACATCGCCAACCGTGTGGGATTTCACGACCCAAACCAAACGGGCCGCTTTGCCGGGTCCTTTTGAAAGTAAAGTAACAATTAATAAAAGACCATATGGCAAGCACATCAAGCTGCAACAAATTTCCGACGGTACTTCCAAAACCTTCCTGTTCATGGAAATGATGCAAGCCCCGACCGGCGGGCCACCCGAAACGGAAATCGATCGTCGAGCTCGACTTTGGATTCCGGCATCTTCGACGTTCCAGATCTCGACGCTCCTTTTACCGAATAGCGGCGCGTGCGGGTCGGGGCTTTCAATCGACGACAAGCTCGGTTGCGGTAAGGACAAAGCCTACTGCCTCGATCGCCCCGACAGCCCTCCTTGTTATGCGCCCAGCCGCGACACGGTCACCGACTACACGCTCGCTTCTCGGAGCAAACACCCGGGCGGCGTGAGCGTTGCGCTTTGCGACTCTTCCGTCCGCTTCGTCATCAACGACGTCGATGTCCAAATCTGGCGCAGCTACGGAAGCCGCGCCGGCGAGGAAGCGCCTGGCGCGCTGTAGCTCCCATGCATGGCACTTTGAATTGCAGCTAAACGTTTACTAATCTTGTCGCACATCCCTGAGAAAACGCATGACACGACACATCAAACTGTTCGCGATCGTAGCCGTTGTCCTTGGGCTCTCGTCTTCGGCACACGCTCAGCGCGTCATTTTCTGGCAAGGCGGCCCCGGCACACTTACCGACGCCAATTACAGCGACGGCACGACTCCAAACCAAACTCCGGGCTCAACCGATTATTTGAACATCGGCAACGGCGGCGTAGTCACGTTCAGCAGCGCCGCCGGCTTCGGCCGACTGCGCGTCGGCCATAACCAGCTCCCAGGCGGCGCTGGCGCGGGTACCTTAACAGTCAGCGGGGCCGGAAATTTACTCGAATTGACGCTCGGCGGGGCGGCGCCGAATGCCGCGATCTGGGTCGGCAACTCCAACGATGGCACCATCAACGTTCAAGACGGCGCCGAACTCAAGGCCAGCCGACTAGTCGTCGTCGGCGCAGGTGACAGCGCAACCGCCACCGGCACCATCAACGTGAAAACGGGCGGTATCCTCACTGTCTCCGATGGCAACCTCAGCATCGCCGATCGCTCCGTATCCCCGGAAAACGGCGAAGCCGGTGTCGTAAACATCTCCGACTCTGACTCGCGACTCGACGTGAAAGGTGCCGGTGCCGATATGGCCATCGGCGTCCGAGCGCGCCCTGGTACCTATAATCAAACCGACGGAACTGTCACGATCAACGACACGGTCGACCTCGCGCCGCAATCCGGGAGCAGCGTCGGCTCGTCGTTCTCCATCTCGGGCGGCACTTTCACTACTGGTGTCGGCACTGGGGCGACGTCCGGCAACTTCTTCGTCGGCCGCGGTGCTTCCATCGGCGCGACGGTCAACATTTCCGGCACGGCCACGCTCAACGTCGGCAATCGCCTCCTCATGGGTGGCTCGGACGCGGCAACTACCCCTTCGGCGATTGCTTCCGGCGTCGTTGCCAATCAATCGGGTGGTACACTCAACACGGACGTCGACATTCGTGTCGCAGACGCCTTCATCTCGCCGACCAGCGACGCCACGTACAACTTTAGTGGCGGCGTAATCAACTCGACGACCGGTGGCATCGTCGGCCGGCAAGGCATCGGCAAGTTCATCCAAACCGGCGGCACAGCAAACTTCAACGGCACGGTGTCGATCGGTAATCGTGATACCGCGACCACCACAACCGCCAACGGGTTGTACAAAATCAGCGCCGGCGCATTGAACATCACGGGCACCGCGCCGACTCCGCCCGCGTCGCAAGTGGCACTCAACATCGCTCCCAATGGTACGGGTGAGTTTCGAGTGGTGGGCGATGATGCCACGATTGCTCTTACGGGCGACTTCGTCGTGAACTCAACCGCGAACGGCACCGGCAAACTCGCATATGAATTAGAGAGCGGTGATTTGTTGTCACAGATCAGCGTCTCGGGCAACGCTACGTTCAACGCGAATTCTATCCTGGCGTTCGATACGACGAACGCTGCGCCTACGCAGGCCTCGTACAACCTGCTGACCGCGACGACCATTACCAACAGCGGGATTGTTTTCAGCGGACCGGCGGGTTGGAATTTTCAAATCGTGGCCGGCGGCAATGGACAAATTCTGCAGGCCATTCAAGGTGGACCCGCTGGCGTACAAGGCGATTACAACAACAACGGTGTTGTAGATGCCGCCGACTACGTGCTCTGGCGCAATGGCGGGCCGTTGCAAAACGAGGTCGATACGCCCGGCACCGTGAACGCCGCCGACTACACCGAATGGCGGGCACGTTTTGGAAAGACCACCAACGGCAGCGGGGCCGGCGCTCAATTCGCCGCCGTGCCCGAGCCAGCCACACTCGCACTGCTGCTCGGCGCGATTTGCGGGGCGTTCACAATTCGGCGGCGCTAACGAAGCCGTGGAGCATACGCCCCGGATGGCGTCGCGCCACCGGGGCGTTTTTGTGTTTCCGCAAACACGGGATTTAGCGCGACATCAGAGAAGGCGGTATCGGAGCCATGCGTGCGGGGCCATTCGGACTCAGACGGCCAAGTCGCAAATTCGTGTTTGCGATCGCCGGCGCTTGCGCACTCGCCTGCGCGTCCCTCCGTGCTCAGCAACCGAACATCCTCATTGTCAACATTGACGACATGGGCTGGGGCGACTTCCATTCCTACGGCAGCGCCTATTCGCAAACGCCGAACATCGATGCGCTCGCTTCGCAGGGAACTCGCTTCACGCAGTTTTACTCGGCATCTCCCCTATGTTCGCCGTCGCGGGCCGCGCTAATGACGGGCCAATACTCGGCGCGCTCTGGGATCAACTCGTTCCTCGATGGCACGGCATCAAACTTTGCCAGAGATAACGTGAACAGTTTATCCCTGAGCGCACCCTCGATGGTCCGTACTTTTCACGATGCCGGCTACACGACGGGCCACTTCGGCAAATGGCACATGGGCGGCGGTCGCGACGTCGGTTACGCCGTCGGCACAACGCCGGGCACCAACGCCACTGCGCCGCGCGTCGTCGAATATGGCTACGATCAAGCTTGGACCCAAATGGAGGGCCTGGGCAACCGCATCATCAATGTCGCCGACTATGGCGGCGATGCGAACGGCGCCACCTCGCGCCCCAGTGGATATTACAACGACCTGAACCAGCAAAGCGACTCGCGCGGCACCGGCGGCGGTCAGGACCAGATTGTTTACCTCGAACGCCAATTCAATGCCGACTTCACGGCCAACCGCGCAATCGACTTCATCGACAGTTCGCACGCTGCCAACCCGAACAAGCCGTTCTTCGTCAACTACTGGCCGGATGAAGTTCACACCGTGAACGATCCCCCAGCCGTCTACAAAGCAAAGTACGACGCGCTCTACCCCAGTTTACCCGCCGATCAGCGGAACTATCTCGCCAGTTTGGAACATGTCGACGCCCAGGTCGGCCGGATCGTCGACCACATCGATCAATTGGGGCTGGGCGACAATACGCTAATTTTGGTGACCGCCGATAACGGTGCGGTACAAGCCAATGCCAACCGCATCGGCTCGAACGGCCCGTTCCGCGGCGGCAAGGGAGATGTGTTCGAGGGTGGCGTTCGCGAACCGCTCATCGCACGCTGGCCCGGCCATGTCGCCGCCGATCGAGCGGATACGTCGACCGTGATGTGGATGCCGGACCTCTTCCCAACACTCACGCAAATCGCCGGCGTCGCCAATCCGCAGGGGATCGCCTTCGACGGTGAAGACTTATCTCAAGCGCTCCTTGGCAACCAATCGCAAACGCGCTCCAAGCCACTGTTCTGGAACATGAACCGTGGCACCGAGAATCGCCACACGAATCCGAATCCATCCGGGGCCGGCGCCAACGGCCAGGAAGTGCTGGGGATCCGCAGCGGAAAGTGGAAGCTACTCATCAACGCGCAAGGCACAGCTCCCGAGCTGTACGATCTATCGAATGACGTCGGCGAAACCACGAATCGCACGCAGCAAAACCTCGCTGTCGCCAACCAGCTCGCGCAACAAGCGTTGTCGATTCGATATTCCACTCCCTCGCAAATACTCCCGGACGCCGTTACGCCGCTAATTCGGCTCAAAGCGCAAGACCTCGCCAGCCTCGGCAACAACGCGGCGGTCGGTAGCTGGTCCGACAGCGCCTCCACCGACACCTTCAACGGCAGCGTATCTCAAGCGACCGCGGCTAACCGGCCCACACTGCTCACAAACACCTTGAATGGCCGCGCCGTTGTTTCCTTCGACGGCAACGACTCCCTGGCGTCATCCACGAATGCCTTGCCAAATTCTGGCAATGGAATCACGGTCATTGCCGTCGCCACGCACGACCAATCCGGCGATACGGCACAACGGCTCGGCCAGTTCGGCAGTCATACGGGCGCGGGTGGCAAGAGCGTCGGCCTCGATACTTCGCAGACTCTCACCAGCACGACCAATGGCGGTGCAGGTTTCCGCTTCAACAATGGCTCGTCTCTGTACGACACACCTCTCGCAACGGGCGGATTCCACATCGTCACCTGGCAGGTCGGCGCAAACCAGACATACGCCGGCTCCAAGCTCTACGTCGATGGCACCACCGCCGCCAACACGTTCACCGGGGTAAGCACCACGACTACAGGCTCGACCAGCTTCAGCGGCAGCGACTTGGAACTGCTGCTCGGCACCGGACGCAGCTCGACAGGCGAGCTTCTCGCGAGCGACTATTACACCGGCCAGCTC